>NZ_JBVJHR010000022.1:0-135329 GCF_055586705.1 Sphaerisporangium sp. NPDC049457
CGCCCAGTCCTCCACCTTGATCACCCTCCAGAGTTACTGAAGGGGGTCCATTTTCGGCTGTCGCCAGGGGGTCCACATTCGCGCGCCGTCGACAAGACCCTGGCCGTCTTCGTCCAGTCGATCACCGCAGGGCTGTTGTTGTCCTCGCACGGTATGGCATCGCACAGTGCCGGGGCCTACACGGTGTTCGTCGTGGCGCTGGTGCAACTGGTCGCCGCGGTCCTGGTGTGGCGGCCCGGCGGCGGCTCGCCCAGGCCCATCCTGTACGCGGCCGGGCTCCTGGTGCTCGTATCGGCGCAGGTGGCGCTGGGCATAGCGCACGTGAAGACCCTGCATGTCCCACTGGGCGTCCTGCTTTTCGGTCTCAGCGTCCTTCAACTGATCCATATCTGGGCCGGCCGCCGCGGCAGGGCGGCCGGCACGTCGCCGCACACTCTCGGGGTTGTGTCGTCGAACCGCTGAAACACCAGGTCGCCGGCCTCGCATCGCCAGAATCGAGAGTCGAGAAGGGAAGATTTCGCGCATGTCCACACCCACGACGACCGAGCAGGACGAACCTCGCTCCCGGTTGCCCGATCCTGTCCAGTTCTTCCCCGAGCTCGGACCGATCTCCGCAGGCATGACCAAGGCCACCAGGAACGGTTCGATCCCGCAGACCACCGTCGGCCTGGTGCAGCTTCGCGCCGGACAGATCGTCGGAAGTACCTACCACACCGTCCGGCAGACCGGCCTGCTGCGCAAGGCCGGGGCGTCGGAGGAGCTCATCGCCGCCGTGGTCTCATGGCGGGATGCCCCGTACTTCACCGACGCCGAACGGGTCGCGCTGGAGCTCGTGGAGGCCGTGCTCACCCCGAACCCGTCCGGCGAGCGTGTCCCCGACGAGCTGTACGCCAGGGCATCCGCCCACTATGACGACAAGGCGCTGTGGACGCTGACCATGGCCATCGGCCAGATCTGCTTCTTCATCGCCGTCGCTCTCATCGGCAGGCCGATCCCCGGGAAGCCGATCGGGAAGAATTACAGCAGGTAACGCCCGGCAGACCGCAGGAGGTCCAGCAGTGCACCACGGTCAATGACGGGCCCGCATGGTTCCGCGGTGATCGGCGCCGCCGGCGGATGGGGAGGGAGAGCGCGGCGCGTACTCTTCTGCCATGGCGCTGCGGTTCGAGACACGCGCGTCCGACTCGCCGTGGGTGGACATCGTGTGGACCTGCACGAGTGAGCAGGTCACCGAGATGACCTCCGTCGCGGGGGTGCGCTGGGGTCTGGTGTTCTGGCAGCGCGAGGGCAGAGCGCACGCGAGTATCTCGGGCCCGGAGACCAGGACCGGCACCGCACCGGTGCCGGAGGGCGCGACCTTCGTCGGCATCGAGTTCGCCGTGGGCACGTCACTCCGGGCCGTGCCCACGCCGGCCCTGGTCGACAAGGGCGTCGAACTCCTCGACGTCACACGCAGGACCTTCCGGCTGGACGGCGTGCGTTGGGAGACCCCGGGCCCCGACGACGCTGAGGCTCTGGTCGACCGTCTCGTCCGCTCCGGGGTCGTCACCCGTGACCCTCTGGTCACAGGTCTTCGCCCGGACGACCAGCCCGTGGTGGCGAGACGCACCCTCGAACGCCGGTTCCGCGCGGCGACCGGGCTCACCCAGGGCGCCGTACGGCAGATCGAACGCGCACGCAAGGCGGCGCTGCTCCTGGCCGCCGGCACCCCGGTCGTCGATGTCGTCTCCAGGCTCGAGTACTTCGACGAGCCGCACCTGGCTCGTGCGCTGCGCCGGTACGTCGGGCGCACGGCGCGACAACTCCGCGAGGGCACCGGCGGTGCGCTCGCCCTCGCTCTGGATCAGCTGACGGTGCCGTAGATCAGCTTCACGATGCCGTTCGAATAGGCCGCGGAGTCCCGGAGGACCAGTTTCTGCTTGGCCTTGTCCGCCCTGCTGAACAGGCCTTTCCCGGCTCCGAGCAGCACTGGGAAGACGAGAAGGTTGTACTGGTCGATCAAATCCGCATCCGACAGGCGCTGGGCGAGTTCCGCACTTCCATGGATGAAGATCGCACCACCCTCGCCTTTCTTGAGTTCGAGGATGTCGTCGGTCGAGCGCAGGATCGTCGTCGGCCCCCATCCCTCGACGAGGGCGTCGTCGGACAGCGTGGACGAGACCACGTATTTGGGCATCTCCCTGTAGGAGGCGTGGTCCTCCGAGTCACGCCAGACCGGCGCGAACAACTCGTAGCTCCGGCGGCCGAACATCAGCGCCGTCGTATCCTCAAGCTCCTCGGCCTTGAGCGAGAAGGCCTCAGGCACGAATTCGATGTCGTTGACCGCCCATCCACCACTGCGGTGATTCTCGCCCGGCCCGCCGCCCGGAGAGTCCAGAACGCCGTCGAGCGAAATGAACCCGGTATAAACCAGATCGCGCATGTGCTGTTCTCCCATGGTCAGGCGACAAGGTCGCCAGGTACATCGATAAGCGGGCCGCCGCACCGTGCAGCGCACTTGTGGCGGAGCGCCCACGCCCATGCATGCTAGGAAGCGGCCACTGCGGCCGTCTTGTACAGAAACGACTACAGTACGGCCTACCGCCGCTGTTCCGGCGGAACTTGCGGAATCTCGGAAACCGTCGGTGCCTGCTCAGACCGCGCGAGACGCATGCCCGTCCGTTGGTCCGCCGACCGGAGGCACTCTCATCGATGATGAGAACGCGATCAGTCCGCTGAGCTGTGTTCGCGCGGGCCTGCCGAGGTCGATAGGCCTTTCCGTCTATACGCGGTCCGCGGTTTCGTCGCCATGGGTGAGGACGCGGAGGTAAGGCTCAAGCCCGGCCTTCGCCTCGTCTGTCCCGTCTGAGACGGTCCACAGCTGGAACCATTCGTTGTTCTCGGGGGACAGCGCCCGCCGTATGGTCTGCTCGGCGAGCAGCCTGAGCTCTTCCGTGACCGCGAGATGGATCGCGTCAAGGTCTTCATCGGCCTCGAACGGCTCCCCGCGCTGAGCGGCGAGATGATAAGCGACCAAGGCGGCGCCGGCCAATGCCTGTTCGGTCTCCCAGTTGTCTATCGAGCCGTCGACGGATATCACCCGCCGGAACTTCGACCGCAGCAGCTTCGGGAGATTTTCCGGCCGGGCTTGTGCCAGCTCATCCAGTAGATCGCCCGCCGCATCGTTGTCCAGCGGCCCAGCACCCCATGCCCCCATGTCACCTCCGGTTCTCATCGGCCCGGCCGGCGACCATCGCGGATCTCCGGGGCGCCGGACGCTGCTTTCGCCGCCTGACGGGGATTGTCCTGAGGCCGGCTGGTTCACGTGCCGGCCGCCCGTCCTTGTCCGCGACCATATTCCCGCCGGCTCTTCTCGGATGCCGATATGACAAGAGCGGGCGCTCCCGGAGGAGCGCCCGCTCTGTTGTCCCATTCCGGTCCTCGTCACCGAGACCGTGAGCCGCTGTGGATATGTGCGTTCCCGTCAGGCGGTGGCCTGGGGTGGTTTAGAAGAAGTCGCGGGAGTGGCCCCAGTCGTAGTGGCCGCGGGTGCCTTCGCCGACGCGGATGCGGAAGTCGTCGAAGGTGTCCTTGCGGAATTTGCCGGAGAAGTGGGAGGCGCCGTAGCGGTTGCCGCGGTAGATCTTGTGGTGCCAGCCGTTGTCGTCGTGCCACTGGAAGTCGATGTAGGAGTACTGGTTGTCGCGGTCGCGGTCGTACAGGTCGCCCTTGATGTAGTAGTAGCCGTTGTGGGAGTACCAGTAGCCGGTGAGGTAGGAGCGGTCGTGGCGGGACTCGCCGCGGCTGTAGCCGGACCAGATGGTGCCGAAGCCGTGCCGGTCGTAGGAGGCGGTCCCGGCGGTCCCGGCGGTGCTGGTCAGGCCGGCGGTGCCGGCGGCGCTTGCCGTCGTGGCGGCGGCGCCGGCGGTGCCGGTGGTGGTGGCGGCTTGGGCGGGGGTGGCGGCGATGGCGGCGGCCAGGGCGCCGGTGAGGGCGGCGGTGGTGAGGATGGTGCGGATGGTGCTCATGGTGGTCGCTCCTGTGTGAGGGTTCCGGCTCGGGCCGGGATGTTCTGTCGCCGGGCGGGTGGTTCGGTGTGCTGTTCGCCTGGCGACGGGGTTCACGTTAGGAGCGGGGCAAGGGGGTGTTCCGCGTAGGAATGCACACTCACCTCCGAGCGTGCACAACGCCACACAACGCCACACAACACGGCCGACCCGCGTCGGTGGCGTTGGTCACCCACACGTGAGGGCGGCCTCGCGAGGTGGTGTCTCGCGAGGCCGCCGTCGTCCGTCGGGGCCGGTCGCCGATTCGGCTAACCGTCAGAGCCGCCGTCGCAATACTGCTGGTCCCAGCGTGCGGTCCTGTAGCTGTAGCAGTAGTAACAGCCGTCGTCTCTCCACTGGCACATGCTGTCGTCCGCCGGCTGTGCCGGGGAGGCATGCCGGGCCGAGGCGCAGACGCTCGGCGCGGCGGCCTGCGCGCTGCCGGTGACGGTTCCCGTGACGAGGAGCGTGGACGCCGCCAGCGTGACGGCGAAGAGCGAACGCTTGAGCATCAGAGATCACTCCCTGAGGTGATGACCGAACCCCGATCTGCGGGGATGGCGAGCTCGGTTCCGGGTCCCGGGATACGCCGATGCGGCGCTGAACATCACTCAGACTAATCGCTGTATCCGGCCGAGGTCTCCCAGCCGGCGGCAAACATTATTTTTGGCGCTTCGCTACATTAACGTTATTATCCGCAATCGTCGAGAAAGCACGGCATTGCAGCCCAGGGTGGCCCTTATGCGCCTTGGAGCCGTGCGTTCGTATCGCCTGCCAAAGCGTGGACGGCATTCCCCGAGGGGTGCAACGCGGCGCCGCATCGGTGAAAAATCAGCGGCAAGGAGGTCGGTGACATCGCCGGCGGCTCGCCGCGGGCGTGTTTCGGCTGGATGGGGCCGAGGTGCCTGGTTGTGAGGACCTGGATGAGGCCTTTGGTCCTTGTGGGAGGACGGCCGGGTCCCGGAGGCTGATTTCATTGGGGTCAAGCCGTCGTGTGTGTGGGGGGTCTGGATGCGGAGCATCTACGTCGCGGGTGTGGGGCCGCGCGACGGACGTCAGGTGGTCGAGCTGGGGCTGATGGAGCTGCTTGCCCGGCGGGCCGACCGGGTCGGGGTGTTCCGTCCGGTCATGCGCGGCGAAGGCGCCGATCCGACGGTGGAGCTGCTGCGGGCCCGTTACCAGCCGAAGGTCGCCGAGTGCGGCATCACCAGCGCCGAGGCCGCGGAGATCTACAGCAGTGAGCAGGGCTACGAGAAGCTCGTGGCGCGGCTGGTCGACCGGTTCCACGCCGTGGAACGCGAATGCGATGCCCTGCTGGTGCTGGGGAGCACGTTCGACACCGGTGACCTGCCGAGCGAGCTGGCCTTCAACGCGCGGCTGGCGGCCGAGTTCGGCGCGCCGGTGCTCGTGGTCGTCGGTATCCCGGACGGCGAGCCGGCCGAGATCGACATCGAGATGCGCAGCGGCTACCAGGCCTTCTCCGAGCTCGGCTGCACCGTCGTCGCGGTGGTCGCCAACAGGGTGCCCGCCGACGCGCACGCCGACCCGGGGCTGCCCGTCCCGTGCTACCTCATCCCGGAGAACCCGCTGCTGTCCGCGCCGACGGTGGGGCAGGTCGCGCGAGCGGTGGAGGCGGTCCCCCTGCAGGTGAGCGAGGACGCCGCGCTCCGCGACGTCCTGGGGTTCGTCTTCGGCGGTGCCGGCCTGCCGATCCTGCTCGACCATCTGACGGACGGCAGCCTCGTGATCACTCCCGGCGATCGTTCGGATCTGCTCGTCGGCACGCTCGCCGCGGAGGCCGCCGGCACGGTGCGCCCCGCGGGCGTGATGCTCACGCTCGGAGAGGCCCCGCCCGCGAACGTGCTGCGACTGGCCGCCAAGCTCGCCCCCGGAACGCCGGTCCTGCTCGCCCAGCAGGACAGCTTCACGGTCGCCACCACGCTGAACGAGCTGGAGGGCCGCCTCACGCCGGACAATCCACGCAAGATCGAGCTGGCCCTCGGGCATTTCGAGTCCCACGTCAACGCCGCCGACCTGGCCGACCGGGTGGACCTGGCCCGTTCAGAACGGGTCACCCCCATGATGTTCGAGCACCTCCTGGTGGAGCAGGCTCGGGCGGACCGACGGCACATCGTGCTCCCCGAAGGCGAGGAGGACCGGATCCTCCAGGCCGCGGAGATCCTGGTGAACCGCGGCATCGTCGACCTGACGCTGCTCGGCAGGAGCGACGTGGTCGAGCGCAGGGCGCGGGAACTCGGGCTCGGCCTTCCCGGGGTGGAGATCATCGACCCGAACGCCTCTCCGCACCGGGAGGCGTTCGCCGAGCAGTACGCCAGGCTGCGCGCGCACAAGGGCATCACCCTCGACCGGGCCAGGGACGTGATGAGCGACCCCGGGTACTTCGGCACCATGATGGTGTACACCGGCATGGTCGACGGCATGGTCTCCGGGGCCACCCACACGACGGCGGCCACGCTGCTGCCGCCTTTCCAGATCATCAAGACGGTGCCCGGCATCTCCATCGTGTCGTCGGTGTTCTTCATGTGCCTGGCCGACCGCGTGCTGGTGTACGGCGACTGCGCCGTGAACCCCGACCCGGACGCCGAGCAGCTCGCGGACATCGCGATCTCCTCGGCCCGCACCGCCGAGCTGTTCGGCGTCGAACCGCGGGTCGCCATGCTGTCCTACTCCACCGGCACCTCGGGGACCGGCGCGGACGTGGACAAGGTCCGCGCGGCCACCGCGCTGGTCCGCGAGCGGGCTCCCGGGCTGCTCGTCGAGGGCCCCATCCAGTACGACGCCGCCGTCGACCCGCAGGTCGCGGCGCTCAAACTCCCCGGCTCGCAGGTCGCTGGCCGGGCCACCGTGTTGATCTTCCCGGACCTGAACACGGGGAACAACACCTACAAGGCGGTGCAGCGATCGGCCGACGCGGTCGCCGTGGGGCCCGTACTGCAAGGGCTGAGGAAGCCGGTCAACGACCTGTCCCGCGGGGCGACGGTCCCCGACATCGTCAGCACGGTGGCGATCACCGCGATCCAGGCGCAACGACAGTGACCGTCGCGACGCGCCGCTGACCGGCCCGCCGGCGCGCACCCGTTCGCGGGCAGATGGCAGGAGCCGGACATCTCCTGGGCCTCATCAGCGAAGGAGAACCCAGGTCAGGGTGTGTCCCCGACCTGGGTTTCGCGTTTTGGCCGGCTGGTCTCCGACTCCCGTGCGGCTGTTATCCCCGGACGTCACCGGGTGCGGCGCGCCGCGCACTGTGCGATCCGGCCGTCCGCATCGTGCTCTGGGTCATGGGCAGGCAGGGCGGCGATCGGAACACCACGCCGTCCAGGAAGTTGCCGGCCGTCGGAGTGCCTCCCGCGGCCGACACCGAGGCGAAGGCGAATCGGGTGGTCGTCTGTCCCGGAGGGACGATGTAGACCCCGGTGTAGTACCGCCAGGCGGTGTTGTCGTCGGAGAGGTCCGGCGAGGACGCCCCGGACGGGACCTGGGCGACGGTCGCGCCCGGGGCGCCGATGAGCACTCGCATCACGTCGGTACCGAGGCGGCCCCGGTGGTACAGCCCCCAGGTCATCGGCGTTCCGGGAACGGTGCGCACGTCCTGGTAGAGCGTGGAGACCTGGTTGGCGTTGAGTTCGGCGAACTGCGCCCCGTCGGCCGCGGGGATGCCGGTCGCGCTGCCTCGCCAGAATTCCAGCTTGTTGTCGGTGGCGGTGGTGTGCCAGCCGACGCCCGGGTTGGTGGAGGCGTCGGGGATGTTCCAGTCGGCAGTGGCCACGGCCGGCGCCTCGAAGCTGCCGTTGACCAGGTCGACCGGCTCGTAGGCGCAGGTCACGGTGACGGTCACCCTGGCGGTGCTCGTCCCGCAGGCGGTGGTGATGGTGTAGGTGAAGGAGTCCGTGCCGCTGCGGCCCGGGGCGGGTGTGTAGACCACCCTGCCGCCGGAGATCGTCGCCGTGCCGTTGGCGGGCGTGGTGACGCTGCTGATCGCCGGTGCGGTGGCGGTGTCGTTGGCCAGGACGGGCACGCTGACGGCCGTGTCCTGCCTGGTGGCGGCGGTGTCGTCGGTGGCCTTGGTGGGCGAGATGGACTGCCCGCCGACGATTTGGATCGGAGGGGCGGGGGCGTTGCCTCCGAGCTGGCCGGGAGCGGCGATGACGCTGCTGATGCCGGTCGGCCGGATGGTCATGGTGCGCCCGATGGTGCCCTGCCTGACCCGGAAGGTGATGACCTTCCGCGGCGGGTCGGTCTTGGTGCCCGGCGAGGTGATCGTCAGGGTGTTGCCGTTGATGGCGCCGGTCCCCGACTGGCCGACGACATCGGCGCTGGCCAGCAGCGACGACAGGTCCCACATGGTGCTGTAGGTCCTCACGAGCAGCGGCCACTGAGCGGTGCGGTGCGTCAGGGTGACGGTGAAGGTGCCCCCCGGCGCGATCTGCCCGCCCCACAGGGATGGGGAGGTGTCGACCGAGACCGACCCGCCGCCCAGTCTCATGCCGAACGCGTTCTTCCAGTAGTAGGAGACGGGGTAGGTCGCCTGCCCCTGCCGGACACACGGCGTCACCGCGGCTCCGGCAGCTGGCTGCCGCACGGTGGCGGCGCGCGCGCCGCCACCGAGTGCCGCCTGCGTCCCCGACGTGGCGAGTAGCGCCAAGAGTGCGCAGGTCAGCGCGGTGCGTGCGGCTCTGGGATGGTGTGACGTCAACACTGAACTCCACTCCGTCGTGCGGGATGTCCCCGTAGATCGACTTCATGGCGGACGTTACTCTACGTGATCGGAGTGTCGTGTCAGGAGTTCGGGCTGTGTGATCTTCGTGTCGTACTCCGGCGAGCGGAGGCCGCGGGCGCGGAGATGGGGACGGGCCGGCGGCGTCCAGGCCGCGCGCTCACGAACCGCGGGGCGTGGCGGGCCGGCCGTGACCCGCCGACGCCGACGAGTCCGGCCGGCCGTCCGGACTCAGCGCTCCTAGGCGAACGGCCAGCCGTAGCGGTGGTGCAGCACCGCGGCGACGCGGGCGAATCTCGCCTCGTCCAGGATGGCGCCCTCCCGGCGGATGTCGTCCTCTTCCAGCTCGAATACCCGGTCGAGCCGCAGATAGGACACCCGGCGCTCGCGATCCCAGGGGCCGGGCCCGACCTCCAGCCAGTCGTCCTGGTAGTCCTCGTCCGGGGTGCGGCTCGACAGCAGCATGCCCAGCAGTCCGCGTCCGTGACGGCCGACGAGCAGCAGAGGCCTGTCCTTGCCCTGTGCAGGGTTCTCCTCGTACGGCACCCAGGCCCACACGACCTCCCCCGGGTCGGCGAGCCCGTCCAAACTCGGGGAGTACGCCAGAGCCGTCGCCTTCTCCACGTCGTACACCTGCCGTACCGCACCGCGAAGGGGGCGCGGATCATTCTCGAGATCACGCATTACGGCAGACTAACGCCACGCCGCCGATCCGCGACCTTCGCATTCGGCCGGTCCGAGACTCCATCCCGGCGGAGGCGCCGTCCGTGTGGCCGTCAGATGGGGGCGAGCCCCCGCTCACGGAGACCTCCGCCGAGCGTTGAGGGGGACCCGCCTCCAGCGGCCGCGCCACCCGGACGGACGGCGCCTCGATCATGCCGGTGACCTGTTACGCCGGTGACTTCATCCGGCGTCGTGGCCGCCGCCGGGGCCGTTCTGGCCCGCGAGCTTGTCCAGGCTCATCATGCGGGTGTTCTGGAAGGACGCGAAGCGCCATCCGTCGGCTCGCCGCACCGTCGTGAGCGTGACGATCGAGTCGCGGTCGGGGCTCTGCTCGCCGTCGACGGACGAACCTCCGGTGTTGATGACGACGGCGACGTCAGGCCGGAGGAAGCGGACCGCCGGGACCGACGCCCCGGTCGTGCTGTCGGTGAGGCGCGACCCCTTCAGAGGGCCTTCGAACAGCGCGCGATGTGTTTCCTCGATCGCCCGCCGTCCTGTCAGGTGCATCCCGAAGAACGTGATGTAGTCGGCGTCCTCGGTGAACTGCTCGGCGTACGCGGCGGCGTCGCCGGCGTTCCATGCCTCCGTCATGCGGCGCAGCAGGTCGATGACCTCCTGCTCGCGGGCCGCCTCGGACGTCTCGCCGGTCTGTGCACTCATGATCTCTCCTTGGATCGGGCCCGTACGGGCTTCGGCCCGGTCCGCGAGGCGACCTATCCTTGGAGGTGCTCAGTCCTGGACGGACGCTTCGCGGTTCCGGTTCGGGGCAGGTCCCGCGGCCGGGTGTTGGCGCACCCGGCCGCGGGTTTTCACGCCTGTGGCGGCTCCTGCGCCAGCAGGTCGGCCAACAGGTCGGTCTTGACGGAGTTCGACCAGGTCAGCTCGCCGGACCGGAGGCGCGTGATCACCTCGCGCACCCAGTCGAGCTCGGCGGAGCGAAGAGCCCGGTCGTACTCGATCTCCAGCATGAGGATCGGCGGAAGGCCGGTCGCCGTGAGCCCGCTGATGTGGGCGTCGTGCGCGGTGACCGCGCCTTCCAGGGTGGCGGCTCTGGTGCGCAACGACCGCTCGGCCTCCTCCGGTGACAGGCAGCCGATGAGCGAGATCGCCGCCATGAGGGCGCGGGTGTCGGGGATGGGCGTCTCCAGCAGGTGCCGCAGACGGCTGCCGAGCTCCGCCGCCCCCTCGCCGGTGATCTTGTAGACGGTGCGCTCGGGCCGCCGTCCCTCCCGTGTCGTCTCGGCCGGACTGATCAGTTCGTCCCTCGCCAGGCGGTCGACCGCGTGGTAGAGGCTGCGTGGCAGGCCGGTGATGTAGTCCTTGTGGGTGTCGACGATGAACCGGTGCAACTCGTAGGGGTGGCTCGGGCGTACGGACAGCAGCGCGAGCACGGTGAGCTCCACCAGATCGTGGTCCATCCGCCGCCGCGCCATCGCACCGCCCTGATTGCTGCAACTTCCTCTATTGCATTTTGCACTATAGCGGCGACGGGCGCGCGCCGGCGTGCTCGGCGGAGAGGGGACTGGGCGCTCGCGACCGGATGGGTCGAGCTCGCGGCCCGGTCCGCCTCCATGGACACCGGCCGGCCGCCGGAACCGGGCCGGGGACGGACCTATCCGATCGTCTTCTCGATGGCCTCGACGATGGACGGGTCCTCAGGATCGGTTCTCGGCCGGAACCGGGCGACGACGTTGCCCGTGCGGTCGAGGAGGAACTTCTCGAAGTTCCACTGGATGTCGCCCGCGTCGCCGGCGGCGTCCGGGGTCTCCACCAGGGACGCGTAGAGGGGGTGGCGGTCGTCGCCGTTGACGTCGGCCTTCTCCAACAGGGGGAAGTCGACGCCGTAGGTGGTGACGCAGAACTCCTGGATCTGCTCCGCCGTTCCCGGCTCCTGTCCCGCGAACTGGTTGCAGGGCACCCCGACGACCGTGAAACCGCGGTCGCCGAACCGCTGCCCGAGCCGGACGAGCCCGGCGTACTGCGGCGTGAGCCCGCACCTCGACGCGACGTTGACCACCAGAGTCACCGTGTCGCCGGCGAGGTCCGCCAATGTGGTCGGCGCGCCGGCCAGCGTGCGCACCGGAATTTCCCGAGGATTCATGGAGCCACTTTAATCAGCCCGGCTCCGCCGTCCGCCGTGCGCCCCGACGGGCATGCGGTGTCATTCGCCGTCGCGGATGTTGACCGGTCGGTAGGCGCGGAACTGGGTGGGCGTGGTGAGTCCGTGCTTGACGATTCGGTGGTCGGTGCCGTAGCCGGCGCGTTGCTGGTAGGCCCAGTAGGAGGTGTGCGCGGCGTCGGCCCACTTGTCGAAGATGACCACCGCGCGGGCGGTGTTGCCGCCCACCGGATCGATCACCAGGTCCCCCTGGAGCAACTCGCTCATCTTGATCGGACGGGTGTAGGCGTCCGAGGCGAGATTGATCGTGTTCGGGCCCGGTCGCGGGAGCCCGAGTGCCATCGAGGCGTAGCCCGAGCCGTCGGTGCGGTAGCCGCCGTAGGTCTTGAACTGGCTGTAGGGGACGCGCTGCGCGGTGGCCGGTCGCCAGCCGACGGCACGGGCGATCACCGCGGCCCGGCCGACGACCGGCGCGGCCGACGGCGTGCCACGGCCCGCCGGACTCGCGGTGACCGGAGGACGCGCGTCACCGCCCGCGCGTCCTCCGGCGGCGGACGCTGTGAGCACCGCGCCGGCGACCGCGCCGATGACCAGGCCCACCGCCGCCCCGACCAGGAACCGCCGCCGCAGCCGATCCGCCGGACCGCGCGACGCTGGCGGCGTCGTCCCGGGCGGATGATCAGGCGCGCCGGCGCCGGCGGACGTTTCCGCCAGGGGTCCTTCCCGGAACGGGCCGTCGCCGCCCGCGGCCCCCGCCGATCGCCGGGCCTGTTCCGCCGCCAGCCACAACTCGCGGAACCGGTTCTCGTCCGCGCGGCACAGCCGCGCCAGCCCTTCCACGGCGTCCAGGGGGATCCACGTGTCCCCGGCGAGCCATCGCCCCCAGGACGACCGGCTCGCGTGGGTCGCCTGCTCCAGCGCTCGCAGGTCGAACCCGGCCCGTTCCTTCAGGGCCCGCAACTCCCGCAGGAGGACGCGGGTCGGCTCGGGCAGGTCGTCGGACAGCGGTCGCAGCCGTCGGCTCCGGCTCGCGTCTTCGATTCCATTCGCCACGGTGGTTCGTCCCAACTTTGTCTCAGCGGTCTGAGTCATCGCAGGTCATGTCGGCACCTTGGCCGCTATTGTCCCAACTTCACCAATTTCACGATGAGTTTCAGGATTTTCCTGTCAGCGTGTGTGCCCGGCCGGCCGACCGAACGACCAACGGCAGGGACAAGGAGAGCACATGCCCTCGAACCGAAGCTTCTGGATCACGGCGGGAAACCTGGCGGTCATCACCGTGGTCGCCTGCGGAGGCGCCCTGGCGCCCGCGGCGTCCGCGCAGGTCGAGCAGTCCGCGCAGTCCGCGTGGGTTCCGCGAACGGCTTACCGCACCCCCGGTGACCCGGTCACGGCGACCGCCACCGGCACGTCCGGGACGGCGCAGGCCGCGGCGGCCGCCGCCGCGGCGCCCGTCACCCGCTCACAGATGATCGCCCGGGCCAAGACGTGGCACCCGGGGACCTCCAAGCGCGTGCCCTACAGCCAGAACAAGACGCACGGCGGCTACCGGACCGACTGCTCGGGCTACGTCTCCATGGCGCTCGGCCTGGCCAAACCCGGGCCGATCACCGTCGGGCTGGCCAAGAGCGCCTACACCCGGCGCATCCAGCTCTCTGAGCTGCGCAGAGGCGACCTGATCATCGACGCGATCGGCTCGAACACCACCCGGCACGTCGTCATCTTCGACCGGTGGGCCAACTCGGGGCACAGCTCGTACTGGGCCTACGAGCAGCGCGGCGGCTACGGGACCGACTACCGGACGCGCAGTTACGGTCTGTCGTCGGGAAGCCAGTACAAGCCCTACCGGGCGCTGAACATCCGCGAGGACGCGCCGGCGCCGCCCCCCACGGTGACCCGCGCCCAGGTGATCGCCCGGGCCAAGACCTGGAACCCGGGGACCGCGAAGCGGGTGCCCTACAGCCAGACCGCCAAGCACGGCGGCTACCGCGCCGACGGCTCCGGCTACGTCTCCATGACGCTGGGGCTGGCCAAGCCAGGACCGGTCACGACCGCCCTGGTCACGAGCGCCTACACCCGTCCGATCAAGATGAGCGAGTTGCTCCAGGGGGACCTGGTGATCGATCCGGTGGGCGGCAACACCGCCCGCGCGGTGGTCATCTTCGACAAGTGGGCCGACGCCGCGCACACCTCCTACTGGGCCTACCAGCAACGCGCCGGCTACGGCACCGACCACCGCGTCGTCAAGCACGGACTGACCCCGGGCACCCAGTTCCACGCCTACCGGCCGACGAGGATCCGCTAGTGCGCATCCCACGACCGCGCACCGGTCCCGCCCGAGCGGCCGGGACCGCGGCGACGTCCCTCCTCGCGGCGGCGCTGGCGGTGACCGTCACCGGCGCGCCCGCGCGGGCCGCCGTCTCGACCGCCCCCTGCGGAACGTCGGCGGTGACGGCGGGCGACGCCGATCTGGCCGCCCTGCTCAACACCCGGCTGGCGACGAAGATGCGCGGCTACATGGACGGCTACCGCGTGACCTGCGCCCGGGCGGTGGTCGCGGCGGTCCGCGCCCGGGGACTGCCCCGGGAGGCCGCCGCGATCGCCCTCACCACGGCCATCGTGGAGACGGGCGTGCGGAACATCGACCGGGAGGTCGACCACGACAGCCTGGGTGTGTTCCAGCAGCGGGCCACGTGGGGCAGCGCCGCCCAGCGGCTGGACGTGGCATGGGCGACCGGGGCGTTCCTCGACAAGATGCTGCGCAAGTACCCCGACGGGTCCTGGCGGTCGGCGAAGGTCGGAGACGTCTGCCAGCGCGTGCAGGTGTCGAAGTATCCCGAGCGGTACCAGCCGCAGGCGGCGGACGGGCAGGCGATCGCCGCGGCTCTGTGGCCGGTGCCCGGCGTGACCCGCGCCCAGGTCATCGCCCGGGCGAAGACCTGGATGCCGGGCACCGCGCGGCGGGTTCCGTACAGCCAGAACAAGACGCACGGCGGCTACCGGGCCGACGGCTCGGGCTACGCCTCGATGGCGCTGCTGCTCGGCGCTCCGGGGCCGGACTCGCGGGGACTGGTCTCGTCCCGTTACAGCAAGCCCATCCCGGTCGCCGCGCTGCAGCCCGGTGACCTGGTCATCAGGGCCACCGGACCGGCACCAGGACGGCAGGTGATCGTGTTCGACCGGTGGGCCGACGCCGCGCACCGCTCCTACTGGGCCTACCAGCAGCGCCGGGGCTACGGCACCGACCACCGGCGGGTGACCGACGGCCTGTCGCCGAAGACCGGTTTCCTGGCCTACCGTCCGCTCGCCATCCGCTGACCCCGGCGGCGGCCGAGCGGCGGCCGGGCCGTGCACGGTAAAGCCCGGCCGACCCAGGAAACCCGGGTGGCCGCAGCGGGACGGCGACCCCGAGAGCCCGGTCAGGCGCGTGACCGGGCTCTTCGGTCAGCCGCGCTCGTGGAGGAGCAGCAGGGAGTAGGCGGCGATGGAGGACGAGTCGGTGATCGAGCCGGTGAGGATCATCCGCTCGAGCTCCGGCCGGGTGACCCAGCGCTGGCGCATGTCCTGTTCGCTGTGCTCGCGGTCGGCGTGGCCGTGGGTGAGCCCGGTGGCCAGGTAGACGTGCAGGCCCTGGTCGGTGATGCCGTGAGCGTTGTCCAGACGGCCGAGGTGCCGCCACCGGGCGGCCGACAGGCCGGTCTCCTCCGCCAGTTCCCGCCTGGCCTCCTCCTCGCGGGTGTCGGCCTCCGCACTGCCCTGCGGGAAGCTCCACGAGCGGCGGCCGATCGGGTAGCGGTACTCCTCCACCAGGTGGAAGCCGTCGCCCTCCTGCGGGACGATCAGCACGAAGTCGGGCTTGACGACGTACCCGTACAGGCCAGGCGAGCCGTCAGGGTGCTCGATCGCGTCCTCACGTACCGTCATCCAGGCGTTGCTGTAGACGACGTCGGAGGAAACCTGTCGCACGACGGGCTGCGTCTCGGTCATGACGTCGCATCCTACTGGCGCCGCCCGCTCGCGCTCGGCGGGCTTCGACGCGCGGCGGGCTTGGGTAGCGTCGGAGCATGCGGCTTCATGTGGGATGCGCGATGTGGACGCACGCGCCATGGCAGGGGCGGCTCCTGCCGCATCCGCTTCCGCCCGGTGAGCGCCTGCGGGCCTACGCGACCTGGTGCGACGCGGTGGAGGGCAACACGACGTTCTACGCGACGCCGGCCAGGAGCACCGTGGAGTCGTGGGCCGGCCAGACCGGCCCCGACTTCCGTTTCGTGGTCAAGCTGCCCAAGACGATCACGCACGAGCGCCGTCTCGGCGACGTGGCGGAGGAACTCCGGGCCTTCCTCCACGCGATCGAGCCGCTCGGTCCGCGGGCCCACGCCCTGTGGATCCAGTTGCCGGCGTCGTTCGCCCCGGCCGACGTCGGCGTCTTGGCCGGCTTCCTGCGCCGGTTGCCGGGTTCGTACAGATACGCCGTCGAGGTGCGCCACCGCGCGTTCTTCGAGGACGCGCGCTCGGCGGGGCTGCTCGAACGGGCCCTCGCCGGCGCCGCCGAGTGGATCCCGTTCGACACCACCGTCCTGTTCCAGAGCCCGCCCACCAGCGACGCCGAGCGGGACGCGTGGACCAAGAAGCCGCGGGTGCCGCGCCGGTCGTCCGCGCTCACCGACCGCCCGATCGTCCGCTACCTCGGCCGGGACGACCCGGCGCGTACGGTCGAGGGCTGGCGGCCGTGGGTCGCCACGGTCGCCGAATGGCTGCGGGAGGGCCGGTCCCCGACCGTGTTCATTCATACGCCCGACAACGCCGACGCGCTCACGCTCGCCCGCCGTTTCCACGACGACGTGCGGGCACGGGTGCCCGGGGTCGAGCCGCTGCCCGACCCCATGCCGGCCGAGCCGCTGACCCTCTTCTGACCGCCCCCGCCGCCTCTTACCGGCCGGCGGTCAGCGGCGCGGCGGCTCCCTGGCGCCGCAGCGGGCCCCACAGGGGGTGGAGCGCCACCAGGTAGCCGGCGGCACTGAGCGGGATGAGGTCCAGCGTCACGACCGGCAGCAGGCTGCTCACCAGCACCAGGCCGACGCTCCACCAGGGAAGCCGGCCCGCGCGGGCCAGCAGCGCGGTGAGCACGATCATGCCCAGATACAGCAGCTGGGGTCCCACCTGGTAGAAGGCGAGGTCGACGCCCGGGAGGGAGCGGAAATCGTGGCTGAGCCCGCTCATTCCCGCCTTGTCCGCCGCGAGCAGCCCCACCACGATGTCGGCCGTGAACTGCACGATCGACGCGGCGGCGCCGACGAGGGTGACCGCGACGACCGCGTCCCTGACTCGGCCGGGCGCGAGGAGGCGGCGCAGACCGAGCACCAGGAACACGAACAGCGCCAAGCCGGCGAGGTTGGTCAGGTGGGCGGCCTGCCAGTCAGGGCCGGGCCCGTACACGCCGTCCATCCGGCCGATCAGCCTGATGATTCCGTAGGCCATCATGAACAGCGGCGCGGCCAGCGCCGGGAACATCCCGTTTCTCATGTGTCGATGGTGATCGCCGGAGGACCGTGCGGGCATCAGGGATCATCCCCTGCTCCACCCGTATGCCCGACCCTTGCGCGACCCCGAGGCCGGACCGGGCGAACCGGTCGAGGCAGGTGAGGGACGCTCCCGCGGTCGCGGCCGTCCGAGGCGGGGGCCCGGGCATGGCGAAGGGGCGGCACGCGCGTGCCGCCCCTCTCGAAGCTCCTGTCCGTCAGCCCGCGTAGAAGGCCGCCAGTTCGGCGCTGAGCACATCGGTGTCGAGCTGGCCGTGCGCCATGCCCTCCAGCGTCTTGAGCCGGGAGTCGGGCAGAACGGCGTCGACCGCGCGCGCCGCGTCCTGCATGCGCGGAGCGCTCTCGGCGCCGGCCAGCACCAGGGTGGGCACGGCGACGGAGGCGAACCGCTCGGCGGGGACCGGGCCGGGGCCGACGATGGCGGCCTCGTAGGCCAGGGTGTGGGCCACGGCCTCCATGCCGGCCCAGAACGGCTGGTCACGCAGCTGGCCGATCATCTCGGCGGGGACGTCGGCGCCCTTGACCATGAACAGCTCGACCGCGTCGCCGCGGCGGCCCTCGCGGACCAGGGCGGTGATCTGCTGCTCGCTGGGCAGCGCGGGACGGCTGCCGTCGGTGACGTAGGGCGGTTCGAAGACCACGAGCCTGGTGATCGCGGACCCCGCGTACGCGGCCTCCAGGGCCAGGGCGCCGCCGGAGGAGCCGCCGAACACCAGGGCCGACCCGCCGGCCTCCTCGATGAGGGCGTCGAGGTCCTCGATCTCGCGCTGCACGGCGTAGGGCTCGGTGTCACCACTGTCGCCGCGGCCGCGCCGGTCGTAGTTGTACACGGTGAACCGGGAGGACAGCGCCTCGGCGACCGCCACGAAGAGCGGGTTGGTCCGCTCGGCGAAGCCGCCGCCGACCAGGATGACCGCAGGCCCGGAGCCCGAGCGGTCGTAGGCGATGGTGGTGCCGTCGGCCGACGTGACCTTGTGCATGCTGATCACTCTTTCCATGGACGTCATCCGGTCGGATGGGTGGGTGCGGTTCCGTGGGAGGAGGTGTGGCCGCTCAGCCGTGACCTCCTGCCGCACGACCAACGGTGTCACCGAACAATTAAATTGTCAAGGGCGGAGTTGTTGTCGGTGGGCGATGGTCGCGGACCAGCCCGCCGCCCCACCTGCGCCCCGGCCGTGCTCAATAGCCCGCGGCGCCGTCGATGCGTTCGCGCAGGAGATCGGCGTGGCCGTTGTGCCGTGCGTACTCGGCGATCATGCTGACGAGGATGCGGCGCAGCGAGACCGGCTCGCCGGTCGCCAGACGCGTGCCGGTCGCCTCCAGGGGAGCGCCCTCCACGATGCGGCGGGAGTGGTCGCACTCGGCCCGCCAGACCGCGAACGCCTCGGTGACGTCGCCGTCGAGAGAGTCGAAATCTTGATCTGGGTCGTCGTCGGAGTAGTAGAGGAGCGGGACGTCCTCGCCGGCGAACTGCACGCGGAACCACCATCGCTCGACGGCGGCCAGATGGCGGACCAGGCCGTGCAGGCTCAGGCTGGACGGCGCGACGGACCGGTCGGACAGCCGTTCGAGCGGGAGCCCGGAGCATTTCAGCTCGAAGGTGCGGCGGTGCCAGTCGAGGTAGGAGGTGAGGATCTCGCGCTCGTCGCCCACCAACGGCGGGTCGGCGCGGGAGCCGTCGGCCCAGGGCTGCGAAAGGTTCTCGGCGGGGATCTGCGTCATGCCGCGCAGCATGTCAGGCGGCACCGACAAGGGGGTGCCGCCGTCGCACGCCCTGCCGTCGCACGGCTCGGCAGCGCACGATCCCGCGGCGCGGCCCGCGGTGCGCGGCCCGCCGTCGCGCGGCCGGCCGTCGGTCACCTGGCAGGACGGGCGGCGTCGCTCACGACTCGTCCGCCGGTCGGCCCTCCTCCGGCCTGACGCTCGGGTGGACGGCGATGATGAGGCGATGATCGCGCCCGCCCTCGGCGCCCTCGTCGTGGTACTTGCCGGCCAGTCGGGTGACGGTCTCGGCCAGCTCGCGGGCGAAGGCGGCCCGGTCGGCGGCCGAGGCGAAGCGGATCTCGCCGTCGATGGCGAAGGTGGCGACCTTCTGGCGCGTCTCGCCCGCACCCGTGATCAGCCGGCCGACGTCGCGCACCAGGCGCGCGGCGACCGAAAGCAGCCAGCGCGCCGACAGCTGGTCGGGCGCGCGGGAGGGGTCGGGGGCGACCGCGGCCAGCGCCATCGGCGAGATGACGTACGAGGCCGCGGTGGCGCGCATGACGCGCTCGGTCACGTTGCCCTTGCGCCGCTCTTCGACCAGCTCGACCAGGCCGTGCCGCTCCAGCGTCTTGAGGTGGTAGTTCACCTTCTGACGCGGCAGGCCGACCTTGGCCGCCAGCGTGGTGGCCGAGCCGGGCTCGGACAGCTCGGACAGAAGCCGGGCCCGCACCGGGTCCAGCGAGACCTCGGCCGCCGCGAAGTCCTCGATCACCGCTACGTCCAACATGCTCCAACGGTCTCACCGACAGTATTAATTGTCAAGACGTTCGAAGTTGTCGGGCCGATACCGGGGAAACGGCCCGGTCGTCCTCCGCGGACCGTGGTCTGACGGCAGGACCACGATCCGCGAGACGACGGGGACGCTCGGTGCGTCAGGGAACGTGGGGCACCAGCGAGGTCGGTACCGACGAGGTGGTGGAGGGCGTGGAGGTGGCCGTGGCGCTCACCGGCGTGCCGACCTGGCTCGGGAAGATCAGGCGGATGTTGATCGCCTGTGCCTGGCGGTTGACGTTGGCGCTGCGGCTGTGGCTGCGGTTCAGGTGGCGGGCCCAGTTGCGCGCCCAGCTGCGGGCGAACGTCCTGTTCCAGTTGCGCGCCCAGTTGCGGTTCCAGTTGCGGTTGCGGTGACGGGACCAGTCGCGGTGGTCGCCCCCGCCCCCCTTGGTGATGGTGGTGGCGGCGTTCGCGCTGCTGGTCGTCGCCGCGGCCCCCAGGCCCAGCATGCCCCCGGTGAGCGCCGCGCAGACCGTCAGCGTGCTCACGAACTTCTTGACGTTGGGCATTACACATCCCCCTTGGATGACTTCGGGTGCTTGAAAGCTGCATTCATCCGTATTGCCAGTGAATGCTGTGGTGACTCAGCCAGTCTGACTACTTGTCTTGTTTTCCGGGTTCGGTGGCAGACAAACGAATAACTGCTGCTTTTGCTATGTGCTTAAGCTCTTGTTGTGGTCTTCGATTCGATATTTCCCGACTTCGCCGGACACGCTCGTCTTGATCTTGTTATAGCGCGGCGGACCTGGGCGGCCGACCCTCGTGTCAGTCGAGGCGCCATTTCGGGGAACCCTCGGCCTTAATCCTCATTAAGAGGATTTCCCGGCTTGTGTCCGTTGCGTACGGATGAAGAGGGTTTTCTGCAGCGAAGGCGCGACGCGCAACCCGGCGCAGAAATATCTGGATATCGTGACAAGGACGGCCGTGTCCGTCACGGCGGACCGCTGCGTCCGACCCCGGTGCAGCGCCGCGCGCCCGTACCACATATGGTCCGGTGCATGACTGCTCATTATGACGTCGTGGTTGTCGGAGCCGGCCCCGGTGGGTATGTCGCGGCCATCCGGGCCGCCCAGCTCGGCCTGAGTGTGGCCGTCGTCGAAGAACGCTACTGGGGCGGTGTCTGCCTCAACGTCGGGTGCATCCCGTCCAAGGCGCTGCTGCGCAACGCCGAGCTCGCCCACCTGTTCACCCAGGAGGCCAAGACCTTCGGCATTCACGTGGAAGGCAAGGTCACTCTCGACTACGGCGAGGCGTTCAAGCGCAGCCGCAAGGTCGCCGACGGACGCGTCAAGGGCGTCCACTTCCTGATGAAGAAGAACGGCATCACCGAGTACGACGGCCGGGGCACCTTCACCGACCCGCACACCTTGCAGGTCGCCCGTTCCGGCGGCGGCGCCGAGACGGTGACGTTCGACCACTGCATCATCGCGACCGGCGCGACGACGCGGCTGCTCCCCGGCACGTCCGTCAGCGACCGCGTCGTGACCTACGAGGAGCAGATCCTCAGCGACGCCCTTCCCGAGAGCATCATCATCGCGGGCGCCGGCGCCATCGGCGTCGAGTTCGCGTACGTCCTGCACAACTACGGGGTCAAGGTGACGATCGTCGAGTTCCTCGACCGCATCGTGCCCCTGGAGGACGTGGAGGTCTCCACCGAGCTGGCGCGCCGCTACAAGCGGCTCGGCATCGAGGTGCTCACCTCGACCCGGGTGGAGACCATAGACGAGTCCGGCGAGAAGGTGCGGGTCACGGTCTCCACCGGCGACGAGCGGCGGACCCTGGAGGCCGACAAGGTGCTGCAGGCCATCGGCTTCCAGCCGCGCGTCGAGGGCTACGGGCTGGAGAACACCGGGGTGCGCCTGACCGAGCGCGGCGCCATCGACGTCGACGGCCACTGCCGCACGAGCGTGCCGCACATCTTCGCCATCGGCGACGTCACCGCCAAGCTCATGCTGGCGCACGCCGCCGAGGCCATGGGCATCGTCGCCGCCGAGTCGATCGCCGAGGCCGAGACGATGGAGCTCGACTACGTCATGATCCCGCGCGCCACCTACTGCCAGCCGCAGATCGCGAGCTTCGGGTACACCGAGGCGCAGGCGCGCGAGAAGGGCTTCGAGGTCAAGGTGGCGAAGTTCCCCTTCACCGCCAACGCCAAGGCCCACGGCCTCGGTGACCCGGGCGGCTTCGTCAAGATCCTCAGCGACGCGCGCTACGGGGAGCTGCTCGGCGCCCATCTGGTGGGGCCCGAGGTCACCGAGCTACTGCCCGAGCTGACGCTCGCCCAGCAGTGGGACCTGACCGTCCACGAGATGGCGCGGAACGTGCACGCGCACCCGACGCTCGGCGAGGCGGTGAAGGAGGCCCTCCACGGACTGGCCGGCCACATGATCAACATGTGATCCCCGGGCGCGCCGTCGTGTCAACCCGGCCCGTTCCATCACTTGGCGTGTAACTTCAACTACCGAGAGTAGTGGAGTTGCGTGAAGAGGGGATCGGACACGATGCGAGGGAAGTTCACCAGGGCGGCTCGGACGCTCGCGGTCGTCTCCGGCTGCGCGGCGGTGCTCGCCGCCACGGCGGGCGCCTCGGCCGCCCAGAGCACGGCCGCGGCGATCGGCCCGGTGCGCAGCCACGCCAACTGGCGCTGCCTGGACGCCGACCTGAACACCATCGGGCCGAACGGCACCAAGGTCCAGCTGTGGAAGTGCAACGGCTGGAACAACCAGAAGTGGACCTACGACGTGCGGACGCACACGATCCGCAGCCAGTACAACGGGCGCTGTCTGGACGCCGATCTCAACACCATCGGCGGCAACGGCACCAAGGTGCAGCTCTGGGACTGCAACGGCTGGAGCAACCAGAAGTGGATCTACGACGCGATCAGCCACACGATCTACAGCATGTACAACGGGCGGTGCCTGGACGCCGACCTCGGCGGCATCGGCAGCAACGGCACGCGCGTCCAGCTGTGGGACTGCAACGGCTGGGCGAACCAGAAGTGGACCGTCTGAGGAGAGCCGGAAGATGCGACCTCACCTCTTCAGAGCACTCCGGGTGTTCATCGTCCTGACCTGCTGCGCCGCGGCCGCCACCGTCGCCGCCGGCGTCACCGGCGCGTCGGCGACCGTCGCGGGCACCTCCACCGGCGGTCCCATCCGCAGCAAGGCCGACGGCCGCTGCCTGGACGCCGACCTCGGCCGCATCGGCAGCAACGGCACGCGCATCCAGCTGTGGAACTGCAACGGCTGGGCCAACCAGGCGTGGACCTACGACCCGGCGACCCACACCATCAGGAGCCTGGTCAACGGGCGGTGCCTGGACGCCGACCACGGCAACCTCGCCCGCAACGGCACTCGCGTGCAGCTGTGGGACTGCAACGGCAACGCCAACCAGCAGTGGCTCTACGACCGGCGCAGCCACGCCATCTACAGCCTCGCCAGCGGGCGGTGCCTGGACGCCGACCTCAAGGGCATCGGCGGCAACGGCGCCCGCGTCCACCTTTGGGACTGCAACAAGTGGAGCAACCAGAAGTGGAGGCTGTGAGCGCGCGGGCCCCGCACCAGCATGTTCACCGGTCCGGCGGGTAGAGGCAGGCGCAACGACCGGACCGAGGAGAAGGCATGAAGAGAATCCTGAAACTCGTGGTGACCCGCTGGCTGGCCCGCACTCCGTTCGGGCTCGTCGTCCTCGGCGTCGGATGGTGGCTGATGCGCAAGCGCCGCGGCGCGAACTCCGGCGAGCCCGGCAAGTCCGGCAAGACGGGCGAGCGGCGCGACGTGCTGCGCGAGCCCGGCCGCTCCTCCCGCAATCCGTACGCCTGGCAGGGGCCTTCGGCGCGCGGCCGCCGATAGGGCGGCAGGCGCCGGCCGGACCCCGCGGTCTCACACTCGCTCCTGGCGAGGGAAGACCACTTCTCTCACCAGGAGCAGGACCGCCGCCGCCAGCGGGATGCCGAGCAGCGCGCCAACGATGCCGAGCAGCGCGCCGCCCAGCAGCGCACCGATGATCGTGGCGATCGGCGGCACCGCCACCGACGACTTGAACACCGGCGGCGATATCACGTAGTTCTCGATCTGCTGGTACACGACGAAGAAGATGACGCAGGCGATGCCGACCTGCACCGAGGTCAGGAAGCCGACGCCGGAGGCCACCACCGCCCCCACCACCGCGCCGACCATGGGGATCAGGTCGGTGACGGCCACGAAGATCGCCAGGGCCAGGGCGTACGGCACCTTGAGCACCGACAGGAAGACGAAGGTCACCCCGCCGGCGATCAGCGAGATGATCAGGTTGCCGGCGACGTAGCCGCCGATCTGCCTGATGATCTCGTCGCCGAGCAGCCGCACCCGCGTCCGGCGGGAACGCGGGACCATCCGGTAGCCCGTCTCCTTGATCGACTGCAGCGAGCCGAGGAAGTACAGCGTCAGCACCAGAATTGTGAGCCCGCTGAACAGCGCGCTGATCACGACGCTCGCCACCCCGAGCAGGCCGCCGAACATCTGGCTCGCCAGGCCGCCGCTGGTGACGTACTGCTGCAACTTGTCCAGCACCTGGTAGCGATCGTCGATCGAGCGGATCACCGGGTGGTTCTGCAACTGCTGGACGTACTCCGGCAGGTGCTGGATGAAGCCGGTGGTCTGGTCGGTGAGCGGAGGCACCACCGCCAGCCCGAAGCCCACGAAGAACGCGATGACGCCGCCGAACACGATCGTGATGGCCAGGCGGCGGGACAGGTGCCGGCGCTGGAGGGCCTCCACGGCCGGGTTCAGGCCGATCGCCAGGAACAGCGAGACGACGATCAGGACCAGGGCCGAGCCGGCCGAGGCGATGGCCTGGACGAGCAGCCAGGCGGTGAGCACGCCGAGGGCGGCGGTCAGGCCGAACAGGAACGGATTGCTCCGCAGCGGCCGCCCAGGACGCCCGAAGGGCTGCTCGTAGACCTTGGGGTCGACCCTGGCGGCCCCCGCCGCCCCGCCGTCCGCCGGCGGGACGGCGGCGCCGTCGGACGGACGGGACACCTCGGAGGACCCGGACGCCGCGGACGGAACGGACCCATCGCCGGACGTCTCCGCCGCGGCGGGGGGCTCAACGTCGGCGGACGGACCGGGGTCGCCCGACGCGCCCGGGGTGCCCGACGGACGGGCGTCGCCGGAGGCGTCGGCGTTCTCGGCCGGGAACGAGGGGAAGACGCTGGATATGTCTGCGCGCTCGGAACTGCCAGTCTCGGACACGCGTCCTTGCTGCCCTCCGGACGGCGATTCAGTCCCGTTCCTTGCCTGATAGATGCCGGAATTTGGCGATCTGTACGTCACGGAGGCGGGGCCGTCACCGCGCCACTCGTGCAGCGTCTCCGAACACGGGAAACGCCCTCCGGATCACCCGGAGGGCGCCTCGCCGCTCGGCTCAGTACATCTTGCGCGAGGCCTCGTCGGCCCTCATGCCGCCTTCCTCCACGCCACCTGTCTCCTCCACCCGGTCTCCGGACCACCTGCTGGCATCGGCCCCGGTGTCCTTCATGGTGTCGGCCCACTGGCGGGCATTGTTGCGGTAGAGCACGACGCCCACCGCGCAGGCCGCCACGCCGGCCGCCAGCGCCAGCATCGACCAGCGGTTGCGCCGTCTGATCGACGGTGCGGGATCGACCCGCTCGGCCGCACGGGCGAGGAACGCGCTGACCTTCGGCGCGAGCTGCTCCTCGACGGAGTGAGCCGCACGGTCGAGTTTGGGCGCGGCCCAGACGCGGGCGTCTTCGATGCGGTGCGCGGCCACCTCGCGGGCGGTGTGCGCCACGGGACGGACCTGGTCCGCCGTCCGCATGGCCTGGGTCTTGATGCGACCCATCCGCGTGGCTGCCATCGGAATGACCATGCTCACACGGCGTTTTCTCAGTGTCAGGGACACGACAACCTCCCCTGTCTTGGGGCCCCGCAGGCTCACCTTCCCGATCGAAAGCGGCTCAATCCTGACGTGGCGTGGGAGGATGCGGGGTAGGCCATTGCGCCATAGTCAACGAAACATCGCTTTCCACCTGACAACTGACATATCGAAGGGGGCAGTCCTCGTGGCTGAGAATCTCATCGCAAAGCTGCGCACCACTCTGGGTGACGTCAAGCTCCGTCTCTTCCCCGACCACGCGCCCAAGACCGTGCGCAACTTCGTGGAACTCGCCGAAGGCTCCCGTGAGTGGACCCACCCCGAGACCGGGCAGAAGACCAACGCCCGGCTGTACGACGGCACGATCTTCCACCGGGTGATCCAGGGCTTCATGATCCAGGGCGGCGACCCGCTGGGCCAGGGCATCGGTGGCCCCGGCTACGACTTCGACGACGAGATCCACCCCGACCTGCGCTTCGACCGGCCTTACCTGCTCGCCATGGCCAACGCGGGCAAGCGCTTCGGCCGGGGCACGAACGGCTCGCAGTTCTTCATCACCGTCGTCCCCACCCCGCACCTCAACGGCAACCACACCATCTTCGGCGAGGTGATCGAGGGGCAGGACGTCGTGGACGCCATCGTCAAGACGCCGACCCGGCAGGACCGCCCGCTCACCGACGTCGTCCTCCAGGAGGTCGTGATCGAGCGCGTGCAGTCCTGAGCGGCTGTCCCCGGCGCGCCCCGTGCCGGGCTCTCGCGGGGTCCCGTGCACTCCTGAGCGGCTCTCCTCGGCGGCCCTGGCGGGCCCCGCAGGAGGGGCCGCCAGGGGGCACACCCCGTCGCCCGCCGCGAGAATGCGGCGATGCATGGCGCCGGGCGCACGGCGGCGTGCATAGGGTGGCAGTCTGTGGATAGGCGCGCACAGGTGAAGGGGCCGCGAACAGGCGATGACCACTCAGCCAGATCACCCGAGTCCCCAAGACCGGCCGGAGGACAGCCTTCAGCACGGTCACTCTGACGCGGTCCCCACCTGTTACCGGCATCCCGACCGTGAGACCTACGTGCGGTGCCAGCGGTGCGACCGGTCCATCTGCCCCGACTGCATGCGCGTGGCCTCGGTCGGCCACCAGTGCGTCGAGTGCGTCCGCGAGGGCAGCAGGTCCGTCCGCCGGGCCGAGGCGCCCTTCGGCGGCAGGCCCGTGACCACGCCCGTCGTGACGTGGACCCTGCTGGCGATCAACGTGCTGGCCTACCTCGGCGAGGTGCTCGACGCCGGCCTGATCATCAACCGGTTCGCGATGTCGTCCTACCACGTCGCCGCAGGCGAGTGGTGGCGGCTGGTCACCGGGGCCTTCCTGCACTCGCCGCCGCCGTCCTACTGGCACATCCTGTTCAACATGTGGGCCCTGTTCGTCATCGGCCCCCAGCTTGAGCGGATGCTCGGCTCGTTGCGCTTCGCGAGCGTCTACCTGCTCGCCGCGCTCGGCGGCTCGGTCGCCGTCTATTTGTTCGGCTCGGTCGCCGTCGGCGCGTCCGGCGCGATCTACGGCCTGTTCGGCGCGATGTTCGTCGTGGCCAGGCGCCTGGGCTACGACGCCAGCGGAGTGATCTGGCTGATCGGCATCAACGTGGTGCTGACCTTCGTGATCCCGGGGATCAGCTGGCAGGGCCACCTCGGCGGCCTCATCACCGGTACGCTCGTGACCGCGCTGTTCGCCTACGCCCCGGCCGGCAACCGCAAGGCCGTGCAACTCGGCACGGTGCTGGTCGTGCTGGCGGCCTGTGTCGCGCTGGTGACGCTCATGTCACCCTTGGGCGCCTGAGCGTCCCCCCTTGGCCACCTGAGCGGGGCGCTTTCCTGGGGAAACCCGGGGTTGCTTCCCCAGGTTGTGGATAAAACCTGTGGAAAACGTCACTCGCCGTACGTGCCGGTGTGGCCGGCGCCGCCGGCGAGTTGACAGGAGGCATCTACCGCCAGCGGGTGGACAGCGCCACGCCGAAGATGATCAAGACGAAGCCGACCAGCAGGTTCCAGTTGCCCAGGGGCTGGATGACCGGCGCGTTCGGCGTGATGTAGAAGACCGCGATCCAGAGGATGCCGATGACCCAGGCGGCGACCATCGTCGGCGCCAGCCAGCGGGGGCTCACCTTGACCTGCTGCGACTTCTGCGGCGGGGTGTAGACCGCCTTCTTGCGAGTGTGGGACTTGGGCACGGCAGCTCTCCTGGTGGGGCCCGCGCGGTGTCGCGGGCACTGGCAGCCAGCGTAATCGCTGGCCTACGAAGACCGCAGTAAGCCTAGTCGGCATGAGCGTCGAACGGCGATTCCCATGCAAAATGTGGGTCAAGCGCCGATCGTCGCCGCGACACCGCCGGAAGCCCTGCCTACGCTGGCTGCGCAGGCGTGGTCCGCACGCCTCCTCCGCTACTCCGGATATGTCGTGATTATGCCTTCTGGCGGTGGATATGAGGACCCTGCTGCGCACCTGCGGCGAGCTCAGCGTCACCACGGGCCTGGTCATGTTGCTCTTCTGCGCCTACCTGCTGTGGGGCACCGGCTCCTACACCGAGTGGTACCAGCACATCCTCAAACGGCAGCTCCGGCAGACCACCAAGCTCGCGAAGCTCGACAAGATCCGCCTCGGCGACGCCGTCGCGCTGATCCGGATCCCCCGCCTCGGACGCGACTACGAGTACGCCGTCCTGGAGGGCGTCGGCCCAGAGGACCTGCGCCGCGGGCCCGGACACTATCCGGGCACGGCCCGCCCCGGCAAGATCGGGAACTTCGTGCTGTCCGGGCACCGGACGACCTACGCCGCCCCGTTCAACCGCATCGACGAACTGCGCCGGGGCGACTCCATCGTCGTCGAGGCCCCCGAGGCCCGCTACACCTACCGCGTGTCGGGCAAGCAGGTCGTCACCCCGGAGCGGGTGGACGTCATCGCGCCCGTGCCCAACCGCCCGGGCGCGCGTCCCACCGAGGCGTTCATCACCCTCACGACCTGCCACCCGGAGTACTCCGCCCGGCAGCGGCTGGTCGTCTACGGCGTCCTGGCCGGCAGGCGCGAGCGCCGCACCTGACGGCGGCGCCCCCGGCCCGACACTCCCAGCGGCTTTCGAGGAAGCGAGGCGGCCGATGTACGGATGGCTGTGGCGGACGATCCCGGGCGGCACCTGGGTCAAGGCGGTGACGATGCTGGTCCTGGCCGGTGCCGCGGGGGTCGTACTCTGGTATTTCGTGTTCCCTGCACTGGAGCCGCACGTGCCCCTCGACCGGGCCACCGTAGGCCGATGACCCGCGTGCTCGTGGTGGACAACCACGACAGCTTCGTCCACACGATCGTGCAGTACCTGCGCGGGCTGGGCGCCGAATGCGACGTCCGGCCCCGCGACCACGTGCGCGTCCAGGACGCCGAGGGCTTCGACGGCGTGGTCGTCAGCCCCGGCCCTGGAACGCCGGAGGCCGCCGGGGTGAGCGTCCCCCTGGTGACCTTCTGCGCCGAGCGCGACCTTCCCCTGCTCGGCGTCTGCCTCGGCCACCAGGCCATCGCCGTCGCCTACGGCGGCGTCGTCGCCCGCGCGCCCGAGTTGATGCACGGCCGCACCAGCGAGATCCACCACGACGGCAAGGGGGTGTTCGCCGGGATCCCCTCGCCGGTCACCATGACCCGCTACCACTCGCTGTCCATCGTCCCGGACACCCTGCCGGACGCGCTGTCGATCAGCGCCGTCACCGACACCGGCGTGATCATGGGGGTGCGGCACACCACCGCCCGCGTCGAGGGCGTGCAGTTCCACCCCGAATCGGTGCTCTCGGAGCACGGTCACGAACTTCTCCGAAATTGGCTCACCCAAATCGTGTAACGCCGGGCGGGTCTGGGACGACTATCGGATGAGGGTCTCCGCCGTCGCCCCCGAGCGGCGGAGACCCTCTTGTCATGTCCGGGCGCGCGGAACCCCCCTCGGACGCGGAAAAGCCCCTCCCCGGCGGGAAAGGGCTTTCGCGTACTCGGCGGACCGGCGTCAGTTGCCGAAGTCGTCCGGCGGCGGGTCGCTGAACGGGTCGTCGGCCGTCGGCTCGTCCGTCGGCTGCTGGTTGGGGTCGGTCGGCTGCTGGTTGGGATCGGTGGGCTCGTCGGTCGGGAAGGTCTCCTCCGGCGGCCCGGAGGACACCACCAGCGTGATCGTCATGCCCGGCGTGAGCTTGGACCCCGGACGCGGGCTCTGGCTGATGACGTTGCCCTGGGGGACGTCGGCGCTGGTCTGCTCGACGGTCCTGACCTTGAAGCCGGCGCCGCGCAGGGTCGCCGTGGCCTCCTTGGCGGTCTGGCCGGTGACGTCGGGCACCTCGGTCTGCGCCTTGGGGACGTAGATCTTGACGATGCTCTCTTCGTCGACCTTCTCGCCCGCGGCCGGCTTGGTCTGGAAGACCTTGTCCTGCTCCTTGCTGGAGACGACGCTCACGACCTGCACGCTGAGCTTGCTGCCCTCGAGCGTCTGAGTGGCCTCCTCCACGGTGGCGCCGACCACGTCGGGGACCGCGACCTGCCTGAGGCCCTTGGAGACCTTGAGCTGGACGGTGGAGCCCTTGGCGACCTGCTCGCCCGCGGCGGGCTCGGTGCCGATGACGTTGCCCTCGTCGACGTCTGAGTTGAACTCGGGGACGACCTCGACCTTCAGCCCCTGGCTCTCCAGTTTGGCCTTCGCGGCGTCCGCCGTCTGGTTCTTGACCAGCGGGATCGAGACCTGGCTCGCGACCTGCTGGCCGCCGCCGTCCGAGCTCAGGAAGGCGTAGCCGATGCCGATGAAGGCGCCGATCACCAGCAGGGGGATGAGGATCCACGCGGCCGTCTTGAGCGCGGTGTTCCCCGAGGAGGCGCGGCGGCGCTCGTAGCGCCCGCCGGTCTGCGTCGGGGCGTACTCGTAGGCGGGCACCGAGTTGGTGCGCTGGGTGGCGGGACCGCCCGGCGCGTTCAGCGTGCGGGTCTGCTGGCCGGTGTATTGGTTGTTGCTCATCGCCATCGTGTGCGAGGCGTCGAGCGGCATGCCGGACATGGCGCGCTGGATGTCGGCCCGCATCTCGGCGGCGCTCTGGTAGCGGTGCGCGGGGTCCTTGGCCATGGCCTTCAGCACGATGGCGTCGGCCCACTGGGGAATGTCGGGGTCGATCTGCGACGGCGGGATCGGGTCTTCCCGCACGTGCTGGTAGGCGATGGCCACCGGCGAGTCGCCGGTGAACGGCGGCTGGCCCGTGAGCAGCTCGTAGAACACGCAGCCCGTGGAGTAGATGTCGCTGCGGGCGTCCACGCGCTCACCGCGCGCCTGCTCGGGCGAGAGGTACTGGGCCGTGCCGATGACCTGCGCGGTCTGCGTCATGGTCGCGGCGGAGTCGGCCATCGCGCGGGCGATGCCGAAGTCCATCACCTTGACGTCGCCGGCGAGCGTGATCATGACGTTGGCCGGCTTGATGTCACGGTGGACGATGCCGCCCCGGTGGCTGTAGTCGAGGGCGCGCAGGATGCCGTCGACCAGCTCGGCCGCTCGCTCAGGCAGCAGGCGCCGGTCGGCCCGCAGCAGATCGCGAAGGGTGCGCCCGTCGACGAACTCCATGACGATGTAGGGGACGGGCGTGGACTCCGTCATGTCCTCGCCGGTGTCGTACACCGCGACGACCGAAGGATGGTTCAGCGACGCCGCGGACTGAGCCTCGCGGCGGAAACGGGCCTGGAAGGTGTGATCTCTCGCCAGATCTGAACGGAGCGTCTTGATGGCGACAACTCGGTCCAGCCGGATGTCCCGGGCACGATACACCTCGGCCATGCCGCCGCGCCCGACGACTCCGTCGAGCTCATAGCGACCACCGAGTAGCCGAGGCTGAGTCATTTCCTGCACTGTCCCTTGCCGTTCATCTTGGGTACCGGCCCGCGGTGCGGCTGCCGGTGTCCATCATCGACCCCTCGCCGCATTACGTCTCCCCGTTCGGGGGGATTGTGGCGCTTGCGGATGAGGTGGCACTTGGCGTCTCACTCGGCGTGGGGGTCGGTGTGGGCGTCGGAGTAGGGGTCGGAGTAGCGGACGGGGTCGGCGTCGGCGTGGGTCGCCGGGTCGGCGTCGCCGACTTGATTACCGTAGCCGACCGTGACGCCGACGGCTTGACAGACTTCACCGGTCGTGGTCGAACGGATGCCGCCGAAGTGCGCGCCGGGGTGGCCGAGGACGGCACGGCGCCGCCGGTCACCGGATTGGACGGGGTGGCCGGCCCGTCCCCCAGGCGCAGGTCGGGAATTGCGCCGGCGGCCAGCGCGCCGAACCCGACCGCCGCCGCGCAACCGGCGGCCGCGACCAGCCCGATGGCGCCGCGCCGGCGCCGGCGTCCGCCCGGCGCGGGGCGCCGGGGATGCCCCGGGCCCGCCGGAGGCCGGCCGATGCGGGTCGACGCGGCGGGCGGGGCGTCCTGGGCGGCGCTTTCGTACACGCCGCCGGAGCCCCGCATGGTCGCGCCGGTCACCGGGACGGCCGCCGGGCCTCTGGCGGACCGGACGCCCGACTCCTCGATGGCCCTGCGGACGGCGAACCCGGAGGGGTCGGTGAGCATGCTGAGATGCGACTCGCCGGCGGTGGCCAGGGAGTCGCGCAGCACCATCGCGCGGTCGGCCAGCTCGCGGGCGGTGCCGGGCCGGTGCTCGGGAGCCTTGGCCAGCATGGCGGCCACCAGGTCGCGCACGGGCCTCGGCACCGTGTCGGGCAACGGCGGCACCTGCTCGTTCAGGTGGCGCAGGGCGATCGCGACCTGGGTGCCGCCACTGAACGGCGGCCGCCCGGTCAGGCACTCGTAGGCCACGACGCCGAGGGAGTACAGATCGGTCGAAGGGGTGAGCGTGCTGCCGGACGCCTGCTCGGGGCTCACGTACTGCGCGGTGCCGAGCACGGTGCCCGTCATGGTCATGGGCGAGCCCTCCAGGGCTCGCGCGATGCCGAAATCGGTGACCTTGATGAGCCCGGCCTCGGTGACCAGCAGGTTGCCCGGCTTGATGTCGCGGTGGATGATGCCCGCCCGGTGGGCCGTGTACAGGGCGCGCGCGGTCTGGCCGACGACGTCGAGGGTCACCTCGGGGCTGAGGGTGCCGTTGCGGCCGAGGATCGCCGACAACGGCTCCCCGGTCACCAGCTCCATCACCAGATAGGCCAGGTCGTCGTGCTCGCCGTAGTCGAAGACCTGGGCGATGCCGGGGTCGGCCAGCGCGGCGGTGATGCGCGCCTCGTTGCGGAAGCGCTCGCGGAACTCCGGATCGGCGGCCACGTGCTGGCGCAGCAGCTTCACCGCGACGTCGCGGCCGAGCAGCCGGTCGGTGGCGCGCCAGACCTCGCCCATGCCGCCGGCGGCGATGCGCGCGGTCAGCCGGTAGCGGTCGTTCAGCACCCGGTCGGCGAAGGTCACTGGCCGAGCACCGCCTGCATCACGTCGTGCGCGATGGGCGCGGCCACCTGGCCGCCGGTGGCGTCGTTGCCCGCGCTGCCGGACTCGACGAACACCGCCACGGCGACCTTGGGGTCCTCGGCGGGGGCGAAGGAGATGAACCAGGCGTGCGACGCGGCGCCCTTGCTGGTCTCGGCCGTGCCCGTCTTGCCCGCCACGGTGATGCCGGGAAGCTGGGCGGCGGTGCCGGTGCCGTTCTGCACCACGCTGATCATCATCTGGCGCAGCTTGTCGGCGACGTCGGGGCTGATGGCCTCGTCGAGCTCCTGCGGGCGCGTCCTGTCGATCTCGTCGCCGTCCGGACTGACGATCTTGTTGACGAGGTAGGGCTTCATGACCTTGCCCTGGTTCGCCACCCCGGCGGCGACCATCGCCATCTGCAGCGGCGTCATCTGGTTGCTGCGCTGCCCGATCGCCGTCTGCACCAGCGCGGCCTTGCCCTCGTCGGCGCCGATGTCGCTCTTGACGACGTTCAGCGGGATGTTCATCTCCTGGCCGATGCCGAACTTCGCGGCCTGCTCCTGGAGCTTGTCGTAGCCCATCTCCAGGGCCATGGTGCCGAAGGCCGTGTTGCAGGAGATGGTCAGCGCGTCCAGGAGCGAGGCGCGGCCGCCGCAGGACTCGCCGTGGTAGTTGCGCAGGCCGATGGTGGTGCCCGGCAGTGGCAGGACGTCGGGGGCGTCCACGGTGGTGTTGACGTCGCGCGACTCGTCCTCGCTGAGGTAGGCCGCCGAGGTGATCACCTTGAACGTCGAGCCCGGGGCGTAGGTCTTGCTCGTCGCCCGGTTGATCAGCGGCTCGTTGTCGTTGGAGTTGAGCTTGTTGTACGCCGCGGCGGCCTTGGCCTTGTCGGGCACGGCGATCGGGTTGGGGTCGAAGCTGGGCACCGACACCATGGTGAGCACCGCGCCGGTCTTCGGGTCGAGCGCCACCACAGCGCCGCGCTTGCCGCTCTTCTGCATGTCCTCGTAGGCGACCCGCTGGGCCTTGGGCACCAGGGTCAGGTCGACGGCCGCGCCCTGGGCCGGCTTGCTGGTGACGAGGTCGACCGCGCGGCGGACGAACAGGTCGGGGTGGGTGCCGTTGAGGTACTCGTTCTCGGCGTTCTCGATGCCGCGCTCGCTCTCGGGCGCGAAGAAGCCGATGACCGGCGCGTAGACCGGGCCGTCGACATACTTGCGCTGGAAGCGGAAGGTCTTGCCGTTGCCGGTGTCGACCGACTTGGCGAGCGTCTCGCCGCCCGCGGTGATCATGCCGCGCTCGCTCTCGTAGCGGGCGTAGAAGCTGCGGGTGTTGCGGTTGTCGTGGCGGAGCTGGTCGGCCTTGACGGCCTGCACGTAGTTGATGTTGATCATCAGCAGGCCGAACATGAGCAGACAGGCGACCGACGCCCGCTTGAGCGTGCCGTTCATCGCTGGAACACCTGCGTCAGCCCCTCGTCCTGGATCGCCTGCGGCGGCGGCCTGCGCGCCGCGTCCGACATGCGTACCAGCAGCGCGATAAGGATCCAGTTAGACAGCAGGGCCGAGCCGCCCTGCGACATGAACGGCGTGACCAGGCCGGTCAGCGGGATCAGGTTGGTCACGCCCCCGACGATGATGAAGACCTGCCAGGCGAGGATGAACGACAGGCCGCCCGCCAGCAGCTTGGTGAACGGGTCGCGCGCGGCGATGGCCGTGCGCAGGCCGCGCTCGACGATCAGCGCGTACACCATGAGCAGCGCCATCAGGCCGGTGAGCCCGAGCTCCTCGCCAGTGGCGGTGAAGATGAAGTCGGAGAACGACAGCGGGATCAGATAGGGATGACCCTGGCCCAGCCCGGTGCCGAGGATGCCGCCGGACCCGAGGGCGAACAGGCCCTGCATCAGCTGCTCGCTGCCGCCGTCGCGGGCGAAGAGTTCCGGGTCGCCCGGGTTGAGCCAGACCTCGAAGCGGTCGCCGACGTGGCCGAACAACTGGCCGGCGACGTACGCGCCGCCGACGAACAGCAGCACGCCGATGAGGACCCACGACGTGCGCTGCGTGGCGATGTAGAGCATCGCGATGAACGCGCCGAACAGCAGCAGCGAGGTGCCGAGGTCCTTCTCAAGGACCAGGACGCCGACGCTGACGAGCCAGGTGATGAGCACGGGCCCGAGGTCGCGGGCGCGGGGCAGGTCGATGAAGAGCAGGCGTCGCCCGGCGAGCGCGAGGACGTCGCGCTTGGCGACCAGATAGCCCGCGAAGAACACGACCAGCGCCAGCTTGGCGAACTCGCCCGGCTGGATGGAGAAGCCCCCGATCGCGATCCAGATGCGGGCGCCGTTGATCTGCTTGCCCAGGAAGGGCACCATCGGCAGGATCAGCAGCCCGAGACCCACGAAGCCGGCGGTGTACGTCATCCGCTGCAGCGCGCGGTGGTCGCGCAGCACGATCAGCGTGACGGAGAACATGACGATGCCGAGGGCGGTCCAGAACAGCTGGGTGTTCGGCGAGGCGAGCTTCGTCGCCAGCTCGAGGCGGTAGATCATCACCAGGCCGATGCCGTTGACCAGCGTGACCAGGGGAAGAATGAGGGGATCGGCCCAGGGGGCGAACTTGGCCAGCACGAAGTAGGCGGCCAGCATCAGGCCGCCGAGGCCGAGGCCGTAGCCCAGCATGCCGGCGGGAACCTTGCCACCCTCTCCAAGGCCGACGTTGGCATAGGCGACCATGACGATCGCGACCGCGAAGGCGAGCATGACAAGCTGCGCCCCGCGCCGTTTGGCGGTCATGGGGACGGCCGCGACGTCTACGGCACTCACTTACGAGGACTCCGTGGGGCTCGGGGAAGCAGTCGGCTGCGTGGTCTTCTGGTCGCCGCCGGACTTGGCCTTGAGGTCGTTGATCTTCGTCTGTCCCGCCTGCAGGTCGGCCACGGGGATGCCCCGCCGTACCTGCTCGCGCTCGGGCTCGGGGATCGAGGACACCGACAGGCCGGTGCTCTGCGCGACGGAGTTGAGTTGGATCGGTCCGATGGTGCTGTCGACCCCGCGGAACAAGACTAGCTCGTCGCCTTTGGCGCCGACGTAGTACTGACTCTGCGTCCACCGGTATCCGAAATAGCCGCCGCCCGCGACCACCGCGACGAGCCCGACCACGACCACGACGACCGGCCACACGCGCCGTCGCCTGATACGCCGCGGGGCGGCCATGGCGTTAGCCGCCGGGCCGCCCGCGGGTTCGTCGGAAAGGTCGTCGTCCACGATCACAGGCTGAGGAGCGGTGATCGTGGACGCGCGCCCCGCCGGCGTGTCGGGAGGCTGGGAACGCAGCCGGTTGGACCCGGCGGCGCCCACGACCGCGGCGTCACCCGCCACGACCTGGCCTTCCTCGATCTCGACGACGTCGGCGACGATGCACGTGATGTTGTCGGGGCCACCGCCCCGGTTGGCGAGGTCGATGAGCTGCCGTACGACGGACTCGGGCTCGTCGACCGTGGTCAGGGTGTGATGCAGGGTCTCGGCGCTGACGACGCTGGACAGGCCGTCGGAGCACAGCAGATAACGGTCGTTGACCTGCGCTTCGCGAAGCGACAGATCAGGATCCACCTCGCCGCTGCCGTCGAGGGCGCGCAGCAAGATCGAACGCTGGGGATGACTGGCGGCTTCCTCCTGTGTGATCCTCCCGTCGTCGACGAGCGACTGCACCAGGGTGTGATCATGCGTGATCTGGTACAGCTCGCCGTTGCGGAGAAGATAGGCACGGGAGTCGCCGACATGGACGAGGGCGACGCGGGTGCCCGACCACAGCATGGCCGTGAGGGTGGTGCCCATGCCCTTGAGGCTGGGATCACGGCCGACCATCTCGTGCAGTTTGCGATTGGCGTCGCGCACCGCGGCCTCGATGGCGCTGAGCAGGTCACCCCCGGAGGCGTCCCGGTCGAGGGACGACATGGCGGTGATGGCGACCGAACTGGCCACCTCACCGTGAGCGTGCCCGCCCATACCGTCTGCGACGGCGAGCAGGCGCGGGCTCGCGTACGCCGAGTCCTCGTTTCCTTCGCGGAGGAGGCCGACGTCCGAGCGGGCCGCGTAGCGGAGTGCGATTGTCATTTGCGCAATTCGATGACGGTTTTACCGATGCGGATCGGCTGGCCGAGGTGCACCGGAGTCGGGCGGGTCACTTTGGAGCGGTCGAGATACGTGCCGTTGGTCGAGCCGAGGTCTTCCACGATCCACTGACCGTCCTGGGGGAACAGCCGGGCGTGCCGGCTGGAAGCGTAATCGTCGCTGAGCACCAGCGTGGCGTCATTCGCCCGACCGATAGTGATTGGCGTCTCCGTGAGGTTGATGATGGTTCCTTGCAGGGGACCACCCGTAACGACCAGTTGTTTCGGCTCCCCCTTCTTAGGCTTCGCTGGTTGGCGTGCGGGTTTGCCGGGTTTGCGCGCGACCGCCGGGGCGGTCGAGCGTGATCCGAACAAGTCTGTCCGGATCACTCCCACCGCGGCAATCACAAAGAACCACAGCACCGCGAGGAACGCGAGCCGGATCAGCAGCAGAGTGAGCTCGGACATGGACCGTCTGTCTACCCTTAATCGCGCCGGAACACCAGAGTCGTGCGCCCCAGGGTCACACGGGTGCCGTCCTGGAGCTCGATCCGGCGTACCGGCTGGCCGTTGACGAATGTGCCGTTGGTCGAACCAAGATCGACGAGGGCGACCGTGGGCCCCTCGACCCTGAGCTCGGCGTGGTGCCTGGAGACGCCCGGATCCACCAGCCGCAGATCGCAGTCGGTGCCCCGTCCGAGGAGCGTCACCGGCGTCGTCAGCTCGAACGAACGCTGGCCCTGCGGGTCGTCCTGGGTGGACACCAGCAGGCGCGGACGCCCGGCGAACGCGCTCGGCTTGCTCGCGGGAAGATCGCTGACCGGCTGACGGATCTCGTCCTGCTCGACCGTCGCCCCCCGGATCACCCCCGAGCGGATGCGGAACAGGCCCACCGCCAGATCGTCGGCGGTCTCGAAGCGCACCCGGACAGGTCCCACAAAGGAGTACCCCTGCTCCTTGGCGTACTCCCTGGCGAGGTTGGCGAGCTCGTGACCGATGCTGTCGGCGTACACCTCCAGCCGCTCGCTGTCGGTCGTGGACAGCTCCACCACGAAGTCGTTCGGCACAAGCGTGCGGCCCTGCGCCACGATCGCGGCCCGTTCGTCCATCTCCCGCTGAACCGCGCTGGCGACCTCGACCGGCTGAAGGTCAGATTTGAACGCCCGCGCAAAGGCCCCCTCAACCAAGCCCTCGAGCCTTCGCTCGAAGCGCTGAAGGACTCCCACCGGGTACCTCCCTTCCTCCATCGTCTAGGAGGATCGTATCCGGGTTCGGTGGCATGCACGGATCCGTGCTAGCCTTTGACCGCACTCAACAAGGGCGAGTGGCGGAATGGCAGACGCGCACGGTTCAGGTCCGTGTGTCCGAAAGGATGTGAGGGTTCAAATCCCTCCTCGCCCACTCGGGCCCCGCATGGTCGAAGCTCAGGCTTCTTCCCCGGGGCCTCTGTGTTCGCCCAGGGGGACACCCCCTGGAACCCCCGGACCCCGCATGGTCGAAGCTCAGGCTTCTTCCCCGGGGCCTCTGTGTTCGCCCAGGGGAACACCCCCTGGAACCCCCGGACCCCGCATGGTCGAAGCTCAGGCTTCTTCCCCGGGGTCCTCGTTTTTTTACCCGGGAGACGCCCGCCGAACCACCACCGGGTCCCGTATGGGCGACGGGCGGGGCTCGGCCCCGGGTTCCCAGGTCTCGCGGCGATCAATGTCATGCGTCGGCCTCCGGGGTTCGGCGTGTCCAAGGAGTCGACCCCTGGAACCCCCGAAGGTTCGAGGTCTCGCGACTCCTGCAGGGCGCTACCCCACAGGAGGCACAAGACACCCCTGTGATGGAAGGGCTTCGATCAAGGTAGTCCGCGGCGCCCGGCGAGAGAAGCCCCCGCCGGGCGCCCGCGGGGCCCAATTCTCGACGTCCAGCGTGGTCGACCCACTCCGGATGTCTAGCCGTCCTGGCTTTCAGGTCGCTTTCGGCGTGCTTGCACGCGCGTTCAGCAGCTCGCCGACGAGGTCGCTGAGGCTCACCATGCCGACGACGCGCCCGTCCCCGCCCGTGACCAGCCCCAGATGGGCGTGAGCCTGCTGGAGGCGCTCCACGGCCTCGGGGATGGTGGTGGACGCCTGGAGGCGCGGCGCGGGGCTCATGAGTTCCTCCGGGGGCGTGCCGGGGTGCAACACGGTGTCGCGGACGTGCAGCACGCCGAGCACGTTCGCGGGGGAGCCGCCGTTGACCAGCAGCCGCAGGTGTCCGGTCTCCGCCGCGACGCGCCGCACGGTCGCCTCCGGCGCGCCGGACGGCACGGCCGTGGCCCGCCCGATGGGCACCATCAGCCGTTCCACGGTCTGGGACTGGACGCGCAGCGCGCTGGTGAGCAGGTCGTGCTCGTCGCGGTCGAGCAGCCCCATGCGGGCCGACTCTCCGACCAGCATGGCGAGCTGCGGCGGCGTCCGCGTGGTCGCGAGCTCGTCGCGCGGCCGGACGCCGAAGGCGCGCAGCAGGCCGTTGGACAGCCCGTTCAGCGCCGCGAGCACCGGCCGGGCGATCCACGTGAAGCCGCGGAACGGCAGGGCCAGGCTCATCGCCGCCCGCTCCGGGTGGGTCAGCGCCCACGACTTGGGCGCCATCTCGCCCGCCACCATGTGCAGGAACGTGATGATCGCCAGGGCGATGACGTAGGCGACGCCCATCCGCGCGGACTCGGGGAGCCCGACGAGCCCGAAGACCGGTTCGAGCAGGTGCTCGATCGCAGGCTCTGTGACCATGGCGATGCCCAGCGAGCACAGCGTGATGCCGAGCTGCGCGCCGGCCAGCATGAGCGAGAGCTCCCGCCCGTTGCGCAGCGCGGCGCGGCCGGCCGCCCTGGTCACGCGGCCGCCGCCGGCGGCGGCCTCCTCCAGGCGGTGCCGTCCGGCCGAGACGACGGCGAACTCCGCCGCGACGAACAGGCCGTTCCCGACGAGCAGCACGGCGCCGAGCAGCAGTGCGGTGACGGTGTTCACCGGGCCTCACCGCTCATGACCGCCGCGTCGGCGACGCGGGGAGCGAGCCGCACCCGGTCGGGAATCCTGCGCTGGACGTCCAGCACGGTGACCACGACCTCGCGGCCGGCCGGCTCGGCGTCCTCCAGCAGGTCCGGCTCGGCGACCAGGGGCATGCTCACCTCGTCGCCGGGCTCGGCGAGGCGGCCGAGACGTGCCATGATCAGACCCGCCACGGTCTCGTAGTCGTCGCTCTCGGGCAGGCGCAGCCCGGTCGCGCGCTCCACCTCGTCCAGCCGCAGGGTGCCGCGCACGTCCCAGGTGCCGTCCTCCAGGGCGACCGCCTCGGCCGGGTCGGGGTCGTTCTCGTCCACCAGCTCGCCGACGAGCTCCTCGGCCAGGTCCTCCATCGCGACGACGCCGGCCAGGCCGCCGTACTCGTCGATGACGCACGCCAGCTCGCGGCCGGACGCGCGCATCCGTTCCCGCAGCGCGGGGAGCGGGAGCGTGGTCGGCACGAGCAGCGGCGCGATGCTCATGCGCTCGATGGGCACCTCGTCCGAGTGTGCCCGCAGCAGCTCGCGGATCCCGATGACGCCGACGACGTCGCCGCCGTCGCCGAGCACCGGGTAGCGGGAGTGGCCCGAGGCCCTCATGGCCGACAGAAGGTCGGACGCCGGCCGTCCGGCGCGCAGCGAGACCACGCGCGGCCGGGGCACCATGACGTCCTCGGCGGTGCGGTCGCCGAACTCCAGGGCGCGTTCGAGCAGGTCGGACAGGCGCCCGGACAGCTCGCCGGCGGCCTCCGACTCGGCGATGATGCGCGAGAGCTCCTCGGGCGTGGCGCCGTGCTCGACCTCCTCCACGGGCTCGACGCCGAACAGGCGGAGCAGCCGTGCGGCGGAGGTGTCGAACAAGCGGATGACCGGTCCGGCGACGGCCATGTAGGCGAGGGTGGGCCGGGCCAGCCACTTGGCGGCGGGCTCGGGCCGGGCGATGCCGAAGTTCTTCGGCACCAGCTCACCGAGGACCATCTGGACGATCGTGGCCATGACCAGTCCGAGGGCCACGGCGATGCCGGGGATCGCGGCGTCCGGGACGCCGGCGGCCGCGAGGCCGGGGCCGATCAGGGGGGTGAGCGCGGGTTCGGTGATGAAGCCCACGAGCAGCGTCGTCACGGTGATGCCGAGCTGCGCGCCCGACAACATGAACGAGAGCCTGCCGGTGACCTGCAGAGCCCGCTCGGCGGCGGCGTCGCCCGAGGCGGCCTGCTGCCGGAGCGTCGCCCGGTCGGAGGTGACGAACGCGAACTCCTGGGCGACGAAGAAACCCGTCGCCAGGGTGAGAACAAGGATGGCGGCCAGACCGAGAACGATGGTCACGGCTGGGCCGTCCCGGGTTTGACGAGGCCCGTGCCGTGGCACGGGCAGGTACTCCACGGGTCCGGAGCGGACACGACTGTCCTTTCGCTAGAGGTCGTCAATAACGGTAACGATGCGGGGCCGGGCAATGTTTCCCGCGACCCAACATTGGTGACTTACTGTGACTCTGCGTACTTTTACCGGAGAAAACCTTGGTGAGAGAGCTTCCGCCGCGTCCCCGACGGCGTAACTTCGAGGCAGGGAATGACGCTCGGCACAGGACGGGGACGGAAAGTGGGAGATTGGCCGGGAAACGGCGGGTCGGGGGGATCCGACGAGACCCGTGAGGGTCCGACGCGGGCCATCCGGCGTCCCCCGGGGGCAGGTGCCGAGGGCGCGTACGGCGCGCCGGCCGCGGGCGGCTACGCCGCGGGACAGCCCGCGCACCGCCTTCCCCAGAACGCGCGGCCTGACGAGGGTGAGCGCGGACGCGGCGGCGGGCGGCGCGGAGAACCCGACGACGACGCCACGGTTCTGCAGGCCTACGGCGCGGCCGGCGAGGCCCCGCCGACCGTGCCTCCCGGGCCTTCCGCCGACGGCGGCCGTGGCAGGGGCCGCGTGTACGGCAAGCCGCGGTCGGGGCAGTCGCCGGTGCAACCGTTGCGGGGGGCGCAGCAGGAGACGCAGCCGCCCGGCGGAGGACCGCCCGACGGCGAGCGGCGAGGGCCGCGCCGGCCACGGCGCACCGGCCGGCTCATCGTCCGCATCCTGGCGGGCCTGCTCGTCCTGCTGATCGTGCTGGGCGTCGGCGGTTTCTTCTGGATCAACTCCCGGCTCAACGTCATCGAGTCGCTCACCGACTACGACGGGCGCCCGGCGGCCACCCCTGGGGAGGACTGGCTGCTGGTCGGCTCCGACAGCCGGGCCGGGTTGTCGGCCTCCCAGCGCAGGAAGCTCGCCACCGGACGGGCCGCCGGCAAGCGCACCGACACGATGATGCTCCTGCACGTGCCGGCCGGCAGCGGCAGGCCGACCCTGGTCAGCCTCCCCCGCGACTCGTTCGTGCCGATCGACGGGCACGGCAGCGACAAGCTGAACGCGGCCTACGCCTTCGGCGGGCCCAAGCTGCTGACCAAGACCGTCGAGAAGGTCACCGGCATTCGCGTCGACCACTACATGGAGATCGGGTTCGGCGGCTTCGTCGGCATCGTCGACGCGGTCGGCGGGGTGAACATCTGCGTCAAGCAGAACATCAAGGACCCCAAGGCCGGCATCAACCTGAAGAAGGGCTGCCAGGACATGGACGGCGGCACCGCGCTGGGGTTCGTCCGCACCCGCGCGACCGGCGCGATCCCCGACTTCGAGCGCACGCAGCGCCAGCGGCAGTTCTTCTCGGCCGTGGTCAAGAAGGCGGCGAGCCCTGGCGTCCTGGTCAACCCCTTCCGCTCGGTGCCGCTGGCGGTCGCCGCCACCGACTCGGTCGCCGTCGACGGCGGCACGGGGGCCTTCGACCTGCTGTCGCTCGGGCTGGCGATGAGCGGCGACCCGATCGCCACCGCCGTCCCCATCGGATCGCTGCCGACGATCAACGGCGCGGCGGTCGTGAAGTGGGACACCCAGCGCGCGCTGCGGCTGTTCAACGCCCTGGCCGAGGACAAGCCGGTGCCCAAGGACGTGCTCACCAGCAAGTGATGACGCAAGGACGTCCCTTCCCGGGCCGGTGACGGCGAAGGGCGAGCCCTGCCGGGCGACGGCGAAGGACGAGTTCCGCCGGGTGACGGCGCGAGGGCGCGCCGGTCCGAGATCGGGCCGGCGCGCGGCGGGCCATGGCCGCGCGGCAGGGTTGGGCGGGCGCCGAGCGGTTAGTGTGAGGGCATGCCCGAGCTTCCCGAGGTGGAGTCGCTCGCCGAGTTCCTGCGCGAACGCGCCGTCGGCCAGGTGGTCGCCGGGGTGGACGTGGTGGCCTTCCAGGCGCTGAAGACCGTGACGCCGCCGGTCACCTCGCTCGGCGGCCTCACGGTGACGGGCGTGGCCCGCCACGGCAAGTTCCTCGACCTCGACTGCGACGGGCTCCACTTCGTCACCCACCTGGCCCGTGGAGGCTGGCTGCGCTGGCGTGACGACCTGTCCGGCGCCAAGCCGGTCCGCCCCGGCAAGGGCCCGCTGGCCGTCCGGGTGCGGTTCGCCCCTGGCGACGACGACCGCGCGCCCGGTTTCGAGCTCACCGAGGCGGGCACCCAGAAGCGCCTGGCCGTCTACGTGGTCGCCGACCCCGCCGAGGTGCCCGGCATCGCGGGCCTCGGCCCCGATCCGCTGTCGCCCGATTTCACCCCCGAGGTGCTCATGGTCATCGTCGGCGGCAGCCGCACGCAGATCAAAGGGTTGCTACGCGACCAGAAGGTCATCGCGGGCATCGGCAACGCCTACTCCGACGAGGTGCTGCACGCCGCGAAGATGTCGCCCTTCAAGATCGCCGGTTCGCTGAGCGACACGGCGGTCGCCGACCTGTACGAGGCGATCGTCACCACGCTGCGCGAGGCCGTCGAGCGCTCCCGCGGGCTGGCCGCCAAAGACCTGAAGAGCGAGAAGAAGTCGGGCCTGCGCGTGCACGGGCGCACCGGGCTGCCGTGCGAGGTCTGCGGCGACACGATCAGGGAGGTGTCGTTCGCCGACTCCTCGCTCCAGTACTGCCCGACGTGCCAGACCGGCGGCAAACCGCTGGCAGACCGCAGGCTGTCCCGGCTGCTCAAGTAGCGGCCGCCCGGCGGCCGAGCAGGAGCCCCAGGTGGCCCGCCATGCGCTGTGGAACGCGGTGGTTTGCGGGCCTTCGCCGGGCAGGGAAGGGGGCACTTCTCAGCGTCATCGCCCGACAACCATCCGTTAGCGGGCGGAAGGCTCGCGAAGCGGGGACAATGGTCGGCATGACCGTCCCAGAGATCGAGGCCGGGGCCGTGCCCGACGACGTCTACCTGCTCGACGTGCGCGAGCCCGACGAGTGGCAGGCGGGCCATGCCCCGACGGCCGTCCACATACCGCTGGGCACGCTCCAGCAGCGGGTCGACGAGATCCCCGCGGAGGTTCCCGTGTACGTCGTCTGCCGCGTCGGCGGCAGGTCCGCCCAGGCCGCCGCCTGGCTGAACCACGTCGGCCGCCAGGCCGTCAACGTCGGCGGCGGCATGCGCTCGTGGGCAGCGGCCGGCCGTCCCATGGTCGCCGAGAACGGGGGCCAGCCCTATGTCGCTTGACGGCGGGGTGTAATAATTCCGTCAAAATCCATACCGCGGGAGCTCGGGCGTCACCGGGCTGAGAGGGCGGTTCCCAGCTAGGACTGGGCGCGCCGCCGACCGCCGGAACCTGTCCGGGTAATGCCGGCGTAGGGAGCGTGCGATGACGTCCGCCGTCGATGAAGTCCCCCTGACCCTCGACGAGGCCCCTCCGAAGACCCTCGGAGCGCTCGACCAGGGCGCGTTCTGGGCCAACCTCGGGGTGAGCCTTCTCGGCTTCTCCGGAGCCCTCTACCTTCTCGACCCGCTGGGCGGCGCGCCGCTGAGCCTGGGCGCGGCCGTGCTGGCCGCCGTGGTCGGCAGCCTCATCGGCACCGCCATGGTCGGCCTCGCGGCCGTGCCCGGGGCCCGCACCGGTGCGCCGGCGATGGTGCTGCTGCGCGGGCTGTTCGGGGCCCGGCTGTCCTACCTGCCCACCGTGCTGAACATCATCCAGATGCTCGGCTGGGGGGCGTTCGAGCTGTGGGTGATAGCCCAGGGCGCGGAGGCCGTCTTCGGCAAAGCGGTGCCGTACGCGGTGTGGGTGCTGGTGGCCGGCGCGCTGACGATCGCCCTGACCATCCGCCCGCTCGGCTCGATCAGGCTGCTGCGGCGCTTCGTGACGGCCGGCGTGGTCGTCGCGATGGTCTGGCTCACCGTCGCGCTGGTGCGCGAGGCCCCACAGCTCGGCGGCGGCAGCTGGAACGCCTTCGCCCCCGCGGTCGACTACGTGATCGCATTGTCGGTCTCCTGGGTGCCGGTGGCGGCCGACTACGCGCGGCACTCCCGCTCGGCCCGGGCGGCGTTCACCGGCGTGGTCACCGGCTACACCATCGCCCAGGTCGCCTGCCTGGCGCTCGGCATCGTCGCGCTGGCCATGGTCGGCAACGACCCCGACAAGGTGGCGAGCGCCTTCGTCGCGGTGCCGCTCGGCGGCCTGTTCTTCGGCATCCTCGTGCTGCGCGAGGCCGACCAGTCGTTCGCCAACGTGTACTCCACGGCCATGTCCCTGCAGAACCTCATGCCACGAGTGGACCGCCGCGTCTTCTCTGTGGGCATCGGCGTGCTGACGACCGTCGTCGCGCTGCTCGTCGACGTGCAGTCCTACGGGGCGTTCCTCGGGGTGATCGGGGCGGTGTTCGTCCCGATGTTCGCGGTGCTCGTCGTGGACTACTTCGTGCTGGGCGGGTCGGCCCGGTGGGACACCTCCGAGGGCGCGCCGTCGCGCTGGGGGATGCTCGTGCCGTGGGTGCTCGGCTTCTGCGCGTACTGGATGGTGACGGCGGCGCCCACGATCGAGTGGTGGGACGAGCGCTGGAAGTGGGTGCGCGAGCTGGTCGGGTTCGAGCGGCAGCCGTGGATGAACGCGGCGCTGGCGGCGTTCGTCGTCTCGGCACTGGTGACCCTGCTGGTGGGCCTGCCGCGGCGCCGCGCACGCGACCGCGCCGAGCTCACCGACGCTCCGGTGGCCTAGCACCCTGGCGGGCGTCAGCGGCCCGGCTCCGCGGCCCGGCCGTCGCGTCCGGCGCCTTCGAGGCGGAGCAGATGCGCCTTGGCGGCGGGGCCGCCGGCGTACCCCCCGGGACGTCCGGGCGCCTCGACCGCGCGGTGGCAGGGGATGATGACGCACACCGGGTTGGCGGTCAGAGCGTTGCCGATCGCGCGCAGCGCCCGCGGCCGGCCGATGCGGCCGGCGATCTCCTGGTGCGTCGTGACGCTGCCGTAGGGCACGGCCATCGTCATCTGCAGCACCGTGCGGGCGAAGGGCGTGGCCAGCCGAAGGTCGACCGGCACGGTGAAGGCCCGGAGCCTGCCGGAGAAGTAGGCGTCCAGTTCGCGGCGCACCGGATCGAGGCGCCGCGGGTCGGGGCCGATGAACGACCCGATCTCGCGCGAGACGCGGGCGAACACCACGTGCTCGTTCTCGTAGCTGCACGCGACCAGGCCGCGCGCGGTGACGGCGAGCGCGAGCAGGCCGACCGGGCTCTCTGTGGTGCCGAAGGCCACGTCGGGTGGGGTCTCGCCCACATAGCCGGGAGCGGTCACCCGCACCAGGGCCTCGAGATCCCCTGTCGTCATGGCCGTACCCCTCTCGCCTACCGGCAGCGTATCGGAGGAAGCCCTGCTAACGGCCTCGCCGGCGGCAGTGGCGGGCATGTCATCGGCGGATGGGCCGAATGCGACGATTCGCACATCGAAAGTGCCCAGGCGCGAGAGCAAAAACAGGCACGATGGGGGTCATGAGTGACGACTGGGGAGAGAGCCCCGATGACGGCTTCGCCCGCGCTGTCATCGCGAGCTCGCCCAATGCGGTCGTAGCGCTCGATCGTGATCTTACCGTACTGGTGTGGAACCCCGCGGCCGAGCGCCTGTTCGGCTGGTCCGCGGCCGACATGACCGGGCGCAGAGCGCCGCTCGTCCCCGAGGAGCTGGTGGCCGAGCACAACGCGGTGCTGGAGCGGGTGCGCACCGGCGGCCCGGTCTCCCTGCGGACCAAGCGGCTGCGCAGCGACGGCCGGCCGCTGGACGTGGGCGTGGACATCAGCGCGTTGCGGTCGGAGGCCGGCGCGCTGCTCGGGTACGTGAGCGTCTACCACCCGGCGGAGAACGACGAGGTCGCCCGCGAGCGGGGCGCCCGCCGGGCGCGGCTCGTGCGGCGGCTCACCGACGTGGTCGGCGACATCAACGCCGAGCTGCACCTGGAGCCGGTGCTGGACCGCATCGCCGCGAGCCTGACCGAGCTGACCGGCGCCGACGCGGGCGGCTTCGTGCTGATCGAGGACGACCGGCTGCGGCTGGTGAGCGCGCACCGCCTGCCCGAGCGACTCAAGGGGGCGACGGCCGACCTGCGCACGAGCCTGGTCGGCAAGCTGTTGCGCACCGGCAAGACCGTGCTGCTGGAGACCGGCGACCAGGCCGTGCTGGACGAGCTGGTCTGGTCGGAGCTGCCCGGCCTGCACACCATCGCGCTCGGCGTCGCGGCGGTGGGCGGCCGGCCCTACGGGGCGCTGTACGCGCTGTTCGCCGAGCACAAGGCGGGGCACATCGAGCTGGAGCTGCTGGAGCTGCTGGCCGGGCACGCCGGCATCGCGCTCGCGAACGCGATGGCCTACCAGGACGCGGTGCGGCAGCGGGCCCACGAGCGCGCCGTCGTCGACGCGAGCGCCGACGGCATCGCGGTGCTCGACGGGGACGGGCATGTCACCCAGTGGAATCCGGCCGCCGAGGAGCTGACCGGGCTGCCGGCGTCCGGCGTGATCGGCGGCCGGCCGCCGTTCCCGCTGCCCTCCCCGGGCGAGAAGCTCACCACGCAGCTTCCCTCCGGCCGCTGGCTGGACGTGGTGAGCGCGGAGATCAGCGGGACCGCCGAGGTCGTGGTGGACTTCCGCGACGTCACGCGGGCCAAGGAACTGGAGGAGGCCAAGGACCTCTTCCTGGCCACCACCAGCCACGAGCTGCGCACGCCGATCACGGTCGTGCAGGGCTTCGCCAGCACTCTGGACGCGCGGTGGGACAAGCTGTCGGACGTCGAGCGGCGCTCGGCCGTCCGCACCATCGCCGAACGGGCCAGAGACCTCGGCCGGCTCATGGACCACCTGCTGCTCGGCGCGCGGGCGGGCGGGGAGAAGTTCGAGATCCGCCTGGAGAGCTTCGACCTCGGCGAGCGGGTGCGCGCCGCGACCCTCGGCATGCCGGTGCTGTCGGACCGCCACCACGTCGAGGTGGACATCCCCGCCGACCTGCCGCCCGTCGACGGGGACGCCCTCGCCACCGACATCCTGCTCGGCCAGCTGCTGGAGAACGCCTTCAAGTACTCCCCGGAGGGCGGCCTGATCCGGGTGCGCGCGCGGCGGGAGGACGGCCGGGTCGTCCTGACGGTCGACGACGAGGGCGTGGGCATCGCGCCGGAGGACCGCGAGCGGGTCTTCGACCGGTTCGTCCAGGCCGACAGCGGCGACCGCCGCCGTTTCGGCGGCGTGGGGCTGGGGTTGTACATCGCGCGCAGCCTCGCCCGCGCTCAGGGCGGTGAGGTGACCGCGCATCCGCGCCCCGCCGGCGGCACCCGAATGCGATTCGTTCTGCGAGTGGCCGGAGCCTATATCGGATCCGACACACCGAAGCGGTAACGAGCTGGTCACGGATGGCCGCGCCTATTGTCGAATCTGCACAAGCAATGATCGCCGTGCGGTTTCCAGAACCATCGAACGGGGCATTTCGGTCGTACTGGGATGTGTTTTCCTCAGGGGGAAATGCAGGAGAACGGGGAAGTGAGGGCGTCGTGCTGTTGCCGTATGCGCCGACCAGCGTCGCCGTCGCACGCCAGCGTCTCAGCGCCGATCTCGAGACATGCGGGGTGTTCGCCGCGGCCATAGAGGACGCCGTCCTTGTGGTGAGCGAACTGCTGAGCAACGCGTTGCGTCACGCCCATCCGCTGCCATCAGGCCAGATCCAGGCCACCTGGGAGTGGGCGAACGACCATCTCGAGGTCACGGTGAGTGACGGGGGAGCGGCCACGGAGCCCCGCGCGGGCCGGCCGGCTCTGTCCTCGCTCGGCGGGCGGGGGCTCGGCATAGTCGAGTTCCTGGCCGAGCGCTGGGGAGTGCGCCACGACGGTGACGTGACCACGGTGTGGGCGGTAATCCACGCCCCGGTCGCTGTCCTTAATTCGCAAGTTAGAACGCCCGAAATAGGGGCCCTACGCGAGTGCGGCTAGACGCTCCCTGCTTACAGGGCATGACATGCAGCGTGGACCTCCCCGGCCGCTGCCGAGTTCGCTGCCCGCAATTGGGATGACCTTGATGCCCGCGGCCTCCAGGCGGGCGTTGGTCTCCACGTTGCGCTCGTAGGCCACCGTGACGCGCGGGGCCAGCGCGAGGGTGTTGTTCCCGTCGTCCCACTGCTCGCGCTCGGCGGTGACCGGGTCGAGCCCGGTGTCGATCACCTTCACCCGTTCGACCCCCATGGCGTCCGCGGCGGCCTCCAGGAACGGCCGGGGTTCGAAGACGCGCAACTCGCCCCCCTCGGCCGCGGTGACGGTGTACGCCTGCAGCGAGTAGGCCACCGGCGGGTACATGACCACGGTGTCCAGGTCCACCATCGTGCAGATGGTGTCCAGGTGCATGGTGGCGCGCTGCTGGGCGATCGGCACCGCCAGGACGGTGTGCGCCAGCCCCGCGGCGAACAGACGCCGGCACAGCCGCTCCACCCCCGCGGGAGTCGTCCGCTCGCCGGTGCCCACGGCGATGACCCCCGGCGCCATCAGCAGCACGTCCCCGCCCTCGACGTGCTCCAGCCACGGCTCGTACAGGTGGCCGGCGCCGGAGAACCTCGGGTGGTAGGTGTAGATCAGCCGGGTGAGCAGGCTCTCACGGGTGCGGGCGGGCATGGCGAGGCTCGTCACGGCCACCCGGTCGCCGATCCACACGCTGGAGTCCCTGGTGAACAGCAGGTTGGGCAGCGGGTCGATGACGAAGTCGTGCCGGTCCATCAGCTCGTACACAAGGCCCCGCCCGGTCTTCAGCTCCTCGCGCGCCAGGCCGGCGATCAGCGTCTGGGTGAGATCCTCCGGATGCAGCTCGGCGAGGTGGCGGCGGGTCACCTCGGCGAGCCGGTCGCCGAGCTGACGCTCCTGCAGCACGGCGCCGATGATCTCCTGGCGCCCGTCGTCGTACTCCAGCGTGTCCTGCAGCAATTCGGTCAGGTAGAGCACCTCGACCCCGTGGTCGCGCAGCGCCTGCGCGAAGGCGTCGTGCTCCTCCTGCGCCCTGCCGACCCATGGGATGCCGTCGAAGAGCAGCTTGTCGCTGTTGCGGGGGGTCAGCCGCTTGAGCTCGGCGCCGGGGCGGTGGAGCAGCACCGTCTCCAGTCGTCCGACCTCGCTGTCGGCACCGTTCATGGTCAGGACCTCCCGATCGGCGCTGTGTCCTCGTTTCCCGGCATTCCACGTTATCGGCGTACAAACCCCCGCGAAGGCGCGAGGGTCCCCGAGTCAGGCGGGCCTGGGGTACAGGACCGTCCGCTCGGCGGCCGACCACGCGGTGCTGACCAGCAGATACAGCCCCGCCGCGAGCGGAAGGAAGGCGGCCAGCGGAACGGCGCCGAAAGGCAGCAGGCGCAGGGCCCGCGGCCGCACGGTGTCGTCCATCCGACGCCAGGTCACCCAGGCGACCACCGCCAGCAGCGCGAACAACGAGACGAAGACCAGGACCGGCAGGCTGAACGGGCCGCTCGCCGCCAGCACGGTGGAGAAGTGCTCGCCGAGCGGCACGCCGAGGGCGCTCTGCGCGAGCAGGAGGTTGGGGTGGCCCGCGATCGTCGCCGAGACGAACACGCGGTAGGTCACCATGAGGAACGGCGCCTGCGCCAGGCCGGGCAGCAGGCCGGCGAACGCCGAGGTGCCTTCGGCGGCGTACAGCTTCGAGGTCTCGCGGAATAGCCGCTCGGGGTCGCGGGCGAAGCGCTTGCGCAGCTTGTCCACCTGCGGCGCCAGGCGCAGGCGTGCTTTGTGCGCCTTTGCCTGCCTGACGCTGAACGGCAGGAGCAGCAGGCGCACCGCGAGGGTGAACAGGACGATCGCCGCGGCCGGGCCGGTGAGCGAGCCGATGGCGCCGATGAGCCGGTAGACGAAGTCGATGACGGTGTCGAACATGGAAAGAGCCCCAATCGTCAGATACGGACATGACGAAACGGCCGTCGGGCGTGCGGCGACGCCGGCGAGGGCCGGCGGGCGGGACGCTCAGACGGGCGCGGGGCCCGATGAAGGGGCTCTGGGCCGGGGGCGGCCGGGCGTGGCGGGGTGGCACAGCCGGACGAACACCGCACGCCGGGCCTGCGGGCGGGCCGCCCCGGCCACCGCCACGGCGGGTCGCAGGGCCGGGCGTGCCAGCGCCCAGGCGAACAGGATCAGAGTGACGCCCACCAGGCCGGCCGTCGCGAGCGTCCCCGGGCCGGTCTGACCGGCCAGGAGCTGTGCGAGGAGCGCGAGGGTGGCGTGGAGGGCGTGGAGGGCGGTCACGTCATGTCACTTGGAGAGCTTGCCCAGCACGGTGACGGCCGCCATGGCGACGGCGCCGACCACGGCGATGATCAGGAAGATCTTCAAGATGCCGGTGATGAGCGGGATGAGGAGCCCGAACACTACGTAGAGCGCGAGGAGGACTCCGAGAATGGTGAGCACGATGCGGGCCATATGCAGAAGGTACGTCGCACCGGGCCCGGCCGCGCGTCATGGGCGATCTTTCCCCAGATCGTGACCTTCCGCACGTTCCGCCGCCCGCCGCACCTCTTACGAAGTGATGACGAGACTCGTGATGGCGGCCCTGTCGGCCCTACCGTGGAGTGTCATCGTCCGTGGGGAGCGGACGATTCCGTTGTCATCCGTTACGGCGGCTTGAAGAGATTTGGGACAAGTTCGTGCGGCTATTCCGGGTGACTTTATGGCAGTAAAATGTGACAAATTGGGCAGCTTGGGGGGCCGATGACGAGTACCGCTTCCCCGCCCCGCATCCTCGTCGTGGACGACGACCCCACCGTGGCCGAGGTCGTCGTGAAATACCTCGAACGTGACGGGCACATCGTCGAGAGCGTCGGGGACGGGGCCGAGGCGCTGCGCAGGGCGCTCGCCGACCCGCCCGACCTGCTCGTCCTCGACCTCATGCTGCCCGGCATGGACGGCCTGCAGGTCTGCAAGAAGCTGCGCGAACGCTGGCCGGTACCGGTGATCATGCTGACCGCGCTCGGCGAGGAGATCGACCGCGTCGTGGGCCTGGAGACCGGGGCCGACGACTACGTCACCAAGCCCTTCAGCCCCCGCGAACTGGCCCTTCGCGTGCAGTCGGTGCTGCGGCGCGCCCGCGGCGCCCTGGTCACCTCCGGCACGGGGGTGCTGCGCGACGGCGACCTGCTCGTCGACGTGGGCGCCCATGAGGTGCGTCTCGCCGGCCGCGACATCACCCTCACCGCCCGCGAGTTCGACCTGCTCGCCTACCTGATGCGCAACCCGCGCCAGGCGTTCAGCCGCGCCGCCCTGCTCGACCAGGTGTGGGGCTGGTCGTTCGGCGACACCTCCACGGTGACCGTCCACGTCCGCCGGCTCCGCGAGAAGATCGAGCCGGACCCGGCCGCGCCACGCCGCATCGTCACCGTGTGGGGCGTCGGATACCGGTACGAACCCGTCGACGGCGACCCCGCGGAGGAGGGCCGGTGATCCTGCAGATCGTCGCCGTCACCGGTGGCCTCGGACTGCTGATCGGCGGCCTGGGACTGGCGCTCCTGCGACTGCTGCGCGGCCGGTCGATCGGCGTCATGCTCGCCGTGGTGGCGGTCGTGACCGTCGCCGCCACCCTCGCCGGAGTGGTCGCGATCACCATCGAGATGGTCATCGACGGGCATCCGAAGGACATCGTGCTGAGCGTCGTCGCCGTCGCCGGGCTGGTCGGGGTCGGCGTCGCGCTGGTGGTGGCCCGGCAGGTCGTCGCGGCCAGCAGGAGGCTGGTGGCCGCCGTGGAGGCCGTGAGCCCTTCCCGCGACTTCGTCCCGCCGGCCGGACCCCTGCCCGCCGAGCTCACCACCATCTCCGAGGCCCTGGCCCAGGCCTACGAGCGGCTGCGCGAAGGACGCGAACGGGAAAGGGCCCTGGAAGGGGCGCGGCGCGAGCTGGTCGCCTGGGTCAGCCACGACCTGCGCACCCCGCTCGCCGGCATGCGCGCCATGGTGGAGGCGCTCCAGGACGGCGTCGTGGACGACGCCGAGACCGTGCGCCGCTACCACGCCCAGATCGGGCACGAGGTCGACCGGCTGTCGCACATGGTGGACGACCTGTTCGAGCTCTCGCGGATCCACGCGGGCGCGCTGCGGCTCTCGCCCGGACGCGTCGGCCTCGGCGACCTGGTGGCCGACGCGCTCGCGGGCGTGGAGGCCCTGGCCAAGGCCAAGGGAGTGCGGCTGACCGGCGAGACCGAGCCGGTGCTGCCGATCTACGCCGACGCGGCCGAACTTGGACGCGCGCTGCGCAACCTGGTCGTCAACGCCATCAGGCACACCCCGGCGGACGGCGCGGTGGTGGTGCGGGCGGAGGCCGACGAGCGCACCGTGCGGCTGTCGGTGGCCGACTGCTGCGGAGGGATCCCCGAGGAGGACCTGTCACGGGTCTTCGACGTGGCCTTCCGCGGCGAGGCGGCGCGCACCCCAGGCCCGGACGGAGGCGCCGGCCTCGGGCTCGCCATCACCCGTGGCATCGTGGAGGCGCACAAGGGCGCCATCGCCGTCGTCAACGAGGGCCCGGGCTGCCGCTTCGAGATCAGCCTGCCCATCTCGGACTCCGCGCCCTGACCCACGCCGGGGTCACAGGCGCGCGGCCACGGCCCGGCCGGGTGCGGGGCCGTCCAGAGGGGCGACGGGCACATCGCCGAAACCGCCGGCGGGCGCGTCGCCCGGCGCGTCCACCTCGTCCTCGGGGATGGCGAGCGGCAGGGACTCCAGCGCCTCGGACATGGCGCGGAACGTCGGGCAGGGCCAGCGCCACATGCAGCTCCTGCAGCGCAGGATCGGATGCGCGGCGTCGCTGGTGATGCCGCCCGCGTCGCGGGGCTGGTGCAGGTCGAGCAGGCGCAGGCCGAGCTCGGCGAAGCAGAGCAGCTCCTCGCGCGCCGCCATGAGCAGATCGAGGTCTTCGACCGTGAGCCGCGTCTTGATCGGGACGTAGCCGTCCCGGTTGACCAAGGACTGGAGCGGAAGCGCGGCGGCCCCCCAGGCGCGCGCCCGCTCTGTGCGGGCGAGGATGCCTTCCAGCCGCTCGCGCATGCATTGTCGCTGGGAATCTTCAGGTATCTCACTGTTCATCGGCGCTGTCGGGCCCGTCACACTCCACGCCCGTCCCTCCCTCTCGAAGTGACGGCCGGACGCGGAGGTTCCGGGCCTCCCCCCCTTCCGGCCGAGCCGGTGTCGCATAGCGTCAAGCTTCGCGCACGGAGCGTTTCCATGGGGCCGAAACGGGGAACAAAGGGCGGACGACTCTTCGGTTATAGCGGTAGAGCGTGACCCGGGGCCGGTACGGCGCTAGTGTGCCCGCTGTGGAGCTCAAGGTCTCGACTCGATCACATGCCGGACACGCCATCTTGACGGTCGTCGGCGAAATCGACCTATATACCGCGCCTCGTCTCCAGGCGGAGTTCAGCCGCCTGCTGGAGACCGGGCCCGAGCGGGTCGTCATAGACATGTCCGGCGTGGAGTTCTGCGACTCCACCGGCATGAACGTCCTGCTGTCCGCGCTCAAGAGGATGCGAGAACGCGGCGGCGTGCTGGAGGTGGCCTCGCCGCGTCCCGCCGTCCGCAAGATCCTCCAGGTGACGGGCCTGGATTCGGTGTTCACGGTCCACGACACGATCCCGGCCGAACTGCTCACCGCCGAGCACCCCGGCTGACCCCGGCTGACCGCGCCGCCGCCTCGTCCGCCATCTCGCCGCCTCGCCCGCCGTCCGGGCGTCCAGGCCGGACGTCCGCGCCGGGCGGCGGTTCGGGTGGCGGGTCCGGGCGTGCGATCGGTGCTAGCGTCGGTCGATCGTCACAAGGCAGCCGACCGGACGAGGAGCGATGAGCGACCCATCCGCACAGCCAGACACAGCGGTGATCATCCCGGCCAAGGACGAGGCCGACCGCATCGGCGCCACCGTGACCGCCGCCCTGGCCATCCCGGGCGTCGACCTCGTCGTGGTCGTGGACGACGGCTCGGTGGACGCGACCGGACGGGTGGCCAAGGCGGCGGGCGCGCGCGTCGTCCGCCACAGCCGCAACCGCGGCAAGGCGACGGCGATGGAGAGCGGCGCGGAGGCCGTGCGCCTGCTCGACGAGCAGAGGGCCCGCCACCTGCTCTTCCTGGACGCCGATCTCGCCGAGACCGCCGGCCGCGCCGCGCCGCTGATCGAGCCGGTGCGGGCCGGCTCCGCCGACATGACCATCGCCAGGTTCGTCACCCGGGTCAAGCTCGGCGGCCACGGTTTCGTCGTCCGGCTGGCCCGCGAGGGTATCAAGCGCGCCTCGGGCTGGGAGGCCAGCCAGCCGCTCAACGGGCAGCGGTGCCTCACCAGGGCGGCCTTCGAAGCCGCCCGCCCTCTTGCCCACGGGTTCGGGGTCGAGACGGGGCTGACGATCGACCTGGTGCGCAAGGGCTTCCGGGTCGTCGAGGTCGAGGTCGAGATGTCCCACCGGGCGACCGGCACCGACTGGCGCGCGCAGCTCCACCGCGCCCGCCAGTTCCGTGACGTCGCCCTGGCCATCGCCGCGCGCGAGCGCGTCGTCGCCGACATCAGGAGCACGGTACGCGGCTCCCGCTAGCGCGATGACCACAGGCGGGCGTGGCGCGGGCGGCACCGGGGATGTGCTGGAATCGTCCGGTGAATCGGGGCGGGCCGGCGGGCCATGAACGGTGGGCGCGGGTCGCGCTCGTGGGCGCGGCGCTCAGCGTCCTGGTCACGATCGCCATCGGCGCGCTCGGGCCCTCGGCCGTGGTGCCGCCGCTTCCCGGGCCGGGGTGGCAGCCGCCCTACTCCCTCGGCATCCGGCCGGACGGACACCTCGTCATCGCCATGGAGGCCGCGGCCATCGCGCTGGGCGCCGCGGGCCTGGGCGCCGGGCTGTTCGCCATGCGGCGCGGCTGGGCTCCCGACCCCCGGTGGCTGCTGCTCGCCGGGTGCGCGGCCGCGGCGGTGCTGGCGTTCCTGCCACCCTCCGGCTCGGCCGACCACCTGAACTACGCGGCCTACGGCCGGATGGTCGTCCTCGGGTATGACCCGTACGCGGCGGGAGCCAGCGCCCTGCCCGGCGACCCGGTGGCGGACGCGGTCGAGCTTCCCTGGGAGGAGGAGCCCAGCGTCTACGGTCCGGTGGCCACGGCCGTGCAGGCGCTGGCCGCCCTGGCCGGCGGCGGGTCGGTGCGGCTGACCGTGTTCGCGCTCGCCGCCGTCAACGCCGCGGCCTTCGCCGCGACGGCGTGGTTGCTGCACCGGACGGCGCGCGGCGACCGCGCGCGGCAGGCGCGCGCGGCGCTGCTGTGGGCCGCCAACCCCCTGGTGATCTACCAGCTGGTCGCCGGGATGCACGTCGACACCCTCGCCATCGCGCTGGTCGTGGCGGCGCTGGCCGCCGGCGCGAGCGGGCGCCGGTGGGCGTCCGGGCCGTTGCTCGGGCTGGGCATCGCCGTGAAGGCCAACGCCGGCCTGGTCGCCCTCGGCCCGGCGTGGGCGCTTCGGCTGCGGCCGAGATCGCTCGCGGTCGTGGCGGGCACGGCGACGGCGACCGTCCTGGCGGCGTACGCCCTGGCCGGGCCGCACGCGCTCGACCCTGTGCTGCATGCCACCAAGTCGATCTCGTGGGCCACGCCGTGGCATCTGGTCCAGAGCGGGTTGCAGACGCTGTTCGGGCCCGGGGCGTACCGCGTCTGGATCCAGGTGGGGTCGATGGCGGTCCTCGTGCTGCTCGCCGCGTCGCTGCTGCGCGCCTTGAGCGGGGCGTACGGCCTGACCGGCGTCCCGGCCGCGCGGACGCCGGGCCCGCCGGCCGGGGGGCCGGCCCGCTGGTGGCGATCCCTCCGGGCGGCCTTCCACCCGGACGCCGGGGCGCGCCCGGGGGTGGGGGAACGGCCGGGAGCCGGGGAACGGCCGGGCGGTGCCTGGGGCGAGGCGGCCGGGGTCGCCGTCGTGGTCGTGGCCGCCTGGCTGTTCGCGACCCCGTACGCGCTGCCCTGGTACGACGGTCTCGTGTTCGCGCTGCTGGCCGCCGTACCGGCGAGCGCCCTGGACGCTTTCATGGTCGCGCGGCTGGCCGTGCTCTCGGCGGCCTACCTGCCGGCCCGCCAGGAGGACCAGCCGCTGGATCTGTTCCACCCGCTGGTCATGGTGCTGCGCTCGCAGGTGGTGCCGTCGATCCTGCTGGCGCTGACGGCGGCCCTGGTGTGGTGGGCCCTGACCTCTGGAGCGCGCGGATCGACGCGGCGAGGGTCAGCGGCACCGCCACCGTGAGCGCCATGGCCGGGATCGCGATGCCCGAGTCGTTCACCAGGAACCCGGCCAGCGCCGTGGTCAGCACACCGAACAGCCCGGCCCGCAGCGCCGGCGCCTGCGCGTAGGCCAGCCCGAGCGCCGAGGCGCCCCACCGCGACGGCCTGGACAACACCAGGAAGAGGAACGCCAGGGCGGCCAGCGACAGCGCGGTCAGCTGCCAGTTCCCGAGCGTGCCGAGCATCGCGCCGATCTTGCGGCCGACCACCGGCAGCGCCTCGCCGTCCGCCACCTGCTGGACGAAGGCCCCAAGGTGGGTGCGCTGGTCGCTCGGCCGCAGCCAGTCGGCCACGGCGATCAGGGCGACGAGGACGACTCCGGCGACGATGACGGCCGCCAGCTTGACCACCGTGATCCGCCTGCCGGACAGCATCAGCATGAACACGGCGAAGCCCAGCACGAACGCCGGCACGCCGCCGAAGTCGGCGCCCCACCCCGGCCATCCGTCCGCGAAGATCGCCAGCAGTCCGTACGCGAGGCAGACGGTCAGGGCGAGCACGCGCCGGCCCCGTTCGACCAGCGCCTGGGCCATCCCGGTGAGCGCGAGGATCGTGCCGGTGGCGTACACGGCGAAGGCGATGTTGCTGAACCCGTAGAACCGGCCACCGGTCACCGGCTCGTACCCGGTGACCGCGTTGACCTGGAGCCGCGAGCCGGTCGCCACGTCGGCCAGCAGGGCGAGCGAGGTCGCCGCGGCCACCACCGTGAGCGGGCCGAGCGGGTGCGCCCGCCAGGGACCGGCGAACGCCAGTCCCGCGAGCAGGCCGGTGAAGCCCATGATCGTCAAGATCAGCGCGGCCATCGGATGGCTCAGGCTCCACCACGGCACGAGCTGCGCCAGGAACGTCGACACGGCGACGGCGCCGCTCAGCACGGCCAGGACCTGCGTGGCGACCGGCACCCGCGACGTCCAGCCCCCCGCCCCGCGCCCCACACCTGAACCGGAACCGTCAGGACGGCGGCGGCGCATGGCCAGGGTGGCCAGCCCGTAGAAGAGCAGTTGGACGGACACGAACACGGCGAAGAACGGCGCGCGGACCTCGACCAGCACCCTGCTGGCGAGATCGGCGTCCGCCAGCTCGGTGACGGTGTCGGTGACGCCGGCCGGTGCGGGGCCGCCTGACGCCCAGGGACGCCCCACGGCTCCTTCGGGCACGGGAGCCCGGAGCAGGCGCAGCACGGTCGTGGTGACGTCGGTGACCGCCACCAGGGCGTCCTGGCGGGTCGAGGCGGCGGTGAGGTGGCCGTGGCGGTACCGCCCTCCCTCCCAGGACGGCCCCTGGGCGAGGGCGACATGAAGGTGGGCGGCGGCGGAGGCGTCGGACAGGCCCGCGACCAGCACGGTCGCGGCGGGATGCAGCAGGGGGAGGAGCCGGCCGATCTTGAGGTCGGCGGCGGCCACCGCCCGGGCGCGGGCTTCGGTGCTCAGGTCGGGAGCGGGGGCCTTCGTGGTCGGGGACGGCTGGGTGATCCAGGCCCGCGCCAGGTCGTCCACCTCGGCGATGACCAGGTTGTACTGGTTCAGATACCCGGGAAGCTGCGCGCCGTCGTCATATCGCTGGACATTTCCAGACTTGTCGGCTGCGGCGAGCGCCGCTCCCGCGCCGACGGCGGCCACGGTGCCCCCGGCGTCGCGTACGGCCTGGCCCAGCGTCCCGATCGTCGCGCGGTAGGACGTGGCGGCGTTGAACGACGCCAGCTCCGGCCAGCCGGGCACGGTCGCCGAACCGTCCGGACCCGCTCGCGGTCCCGGCGGCAGGGCGCACTCGCTCGCCGCCGACCCGGCCCGCTTGCCCGCCGACACCGTGAGCCATCCCGCGACCGGGCATGTGCTCGCGCGGTCGGGCCGGGGATAGGCACGGGTCGACATCGAGGCCGAGGCGCCGTCCCCGGTCAGCGCCCACAGGTTGGGCGTGCCGCCCCGGCTGAGGTCGGCCCACTGCAGGCCCGGCACTCCCAGCAGCACGACGTGCCCCGCCGCCGGGCCTTCGGCGGTACGCGCACGGGCCGTCCCGGTGGACAGGGCGGTGAGCATGGCGGTGAGCATGGCGGTGAGCATGGCGGCGCAGAGCAACGCCAGACCACACCGCAGCCACCGGGTGCGCCGTTCCCCGCCGGGCGCGCGGGCTCCCCGGACGGCCTCTCGCATGTCCAACGGGAACCTCGCCTCCCCCTATAACGACCACCCCCGCCCTGCAAACCATAGCCAGAACCCACCCCCATCCCCGCTTCCCCTCACCCGGCCCAGTGGGCAGGAGCCCACCTCCGGCCGACCGGATGACCGGTGGGCCTGGGGCCGTGGTGACGGAGGCCGCTGTCCCCGTCAGCCGTGAACCGGTACCCGAGCACCACGCCGGCGGCCGTGGTGCGGCGATGCGGGCGACTGGTGGGTGGGTGTGGTGGTGGCCGTGGTTCTTCCTGCAGGGGATCGGGGTTCGGGCGCCGCGACGGTGGGTCGGGGTGCGGCGGTGCCGGCGCCCTCGTGCGGCGGGGCGGTGGGATCGGGGGACGGCGGGGGGGCGGGGAAAGGGGGTAGCCTGCCACGTCGTGAGGAATGGTGGCGGGCGTGGGGTGGCCGGGCGGTGGTGGGCGTGGCCGGTCGCCTTGCTGATCATCGGGGTGGCCGCGTTCCCGCTCGTGCGTTATTGGCTGACCAATCCCGCGGACCAGCGCCTGGTCGATCTGGACGTCTACCGCACCGGTGGCGAGACCCTGCTGCGCGGGCTGCCCGTCTACGACGCGATCACCCCGGCGCCGCAGTTGCTGCCGTTCACCTACCCGCCGATCGCGGCGCTGCTGGCCGTGCCGCTGGCCGTGCTGTCATGGCCGGCCGCCCAGTGGGTGTGGACGGCCGGTGTGCTGGCCTGCCTCGGTGTGACCACCTGGTTCGGCTTCCGCGACCTGCTCGCGCGCCTGCGGCCCGCCTGGGCGGCGCCCGTGCTCTTCGGCGTGCTGACGGCGGCGTTGCTGTACCTGATGCCGCTGCGGGACCAGATCAGGTTCGGCCAGGTGGACATCCTGCTGGTCATGCTGTGCCTGGTGGACTGCGTCGCGCGCCGTCCCTGGTGGCCGCGCGGCATGCTGATCGGGCTCGCCACGGCGGTCAAGCTCACTCCCGGCGTCTTCCTGATATATCTGCTGATCACCGGGTTCGGGCGTGACGCCGTCCCTGAGCAGCGCCGGGCGTTCTACATGGCCGCGTTCACCGCCGGGCTGCTGACGGTGCTGCCGTTCCTGGTGATCCCGGACGACGCCGCGTCCTTCTGGTTCTCGGCCCTGCTCGACTCCGACCGCGTCGGGGCCAACAACGCGACCACCAACCAGTCCATCCGCGGGATGCTGCTGCGTCTCTACCTGCCGGGGTGGCTCACCTCGCTGATCTGGCTCGCGCTGGTGGCCGCGGTGGCCTGGTACGGCTTCCGCCACGCTCGTGAGGCCCTGCTCCGCGGCGACCGGATGACGGCGGTGGCGCTGACGGGGCTGATGGCCGTGCTCATCTCGCCGGTCGCCTGGATCCACCATCTCGCCTGGCTGGTCGTCGTGCTCGCCGCGCTCGCCGGCCGCCATCTCGGCGGCCACGGTCTCGCCGACCACGATCTCGGAGGTCGGGGTCTCGGCGGGCACGGTCCGGGCGGTCGCGGTTTCGGCGGTCGGGGTCTCGGCGGTGGTGTTCTGGTGGCCGTGTGGCTGTATTACGTGCTGCCGATCCCCTGGTGGGGGGTCTCGCTGCGCGCCGCCGAGATTCCGGTGCTCAGCCCGGTCGCCGGGCGCGTCGTCCAGGACGCCTTCGGCCTCGGCGCCCTCGGGCTGGTGTGGCTGCTCGCCCGGCGCCCCGGCCCGGGCGCCTCCGAGCGGCCGGAAACCGGGTCCGCGGCCAGGAGGCGTCCGGGTTTCCGTGCGGCCCGGTGACTGATCCATTACCCTCGGCGATGTGCTGGGGACTGTTGTGGCGCTGATCGGCGGCATCGCCGGCATGACCGGCGTGGCGATCGGCCTGCTGGCCCTGCGCAGCGCGCGGTACGCGGTCGAAGACTGCCTCGGCGTGCTGAGGCGGCAGTCCGCGGTCGACGGCGTGGTCGACCTCAAGGCGATCCGCGACGTGGCGGTGTTCCGCTACGACGCGCTGGCCGAGATGACCGGCAGGCTGTCGTTCTCGGTGGCCATGATCAACGGCCTGGGCGACGGCATCGTCCTGACGTCGATCAACGGCCGCACCGAGACCCGCACCTACGTCCGTCCGGTGCGCGGCGGCCGCGGCGTCCAGCCGCTGTCCCCCGAGGAGGAGCAGGCCGTCCGCGCCGCCCGCCTCGGCATCGGCCCCGACATCGTTCCCAGCACCGTCCCCCGGCCCCGCCGGCGATAGCCGCGCGCATACCGATCCAGATGAGACTTGGGAGGAACCGGTAAATATGCCGGGTGGCCGGTGACCTGGGGAAGGTAGCCTGCTGATATGCCGAAACTCGCCTACCTCGGGCCGCAGGGCACGTTCTGTGAAGCCGCCCTGCGGATCCTCGTGCCCGATGCCGAGCGCCTGCCCTGTGCCAACGTGACGGCGGCGCTCGACGCGGCGCGATCCGGCGAGGCCGACGCGGCCGTCGTTCCCCTGGAGAACTCCGTCGAGGGCGCGATCACGGTCACGCTGGACGAGCTGGCCTGGGGCGACCCGCTGCTGATCACGGCCGAGCTGCTGCTGCCGGTCGAGTTCTCGCTGCTGGTGCGGCCCGGCACCGAGATGTCGCACATCAAGCGGGTGTACACCCATCCGGCGGCGATCACCCAGTGCCGCAACTTCCTGGCCCGCGAGCTGCCCGACGCCGTGGTGGTCGCCGCGCCGTCGACGGCCGCCGCCGCCCAGGAGGTCTCCATGGAGGACTCCCCGTACGACGCGGCCATCGGCCCGGCGATCGCCGGCGAGCACTACGGCCTGGAGGAGCTTGCGGCGCGCATGGGCGACCGTGACGACACCGTCACCCGGTTCGTCCAGGTGTCGCGGCCGGGGCCGCCGCCCGAGCCCACCGGGGCCGATCGCACGTCCCTGGTCGCCTTCCTGCGGGACGACCACCCGGGCGCGCTGCTCGAGATGCTGAGCGAGTTCGCCGTGCGCGGGGTCAACCTGACCCGCATCGAGTCGCGGCCGACCGGCGACGGCATCGGGCGCTATTTCTTCCACTTCGACGCCGAGGGCCACGTCGGCGAGGCCCGCGTCGGCGAGGCGCTGTCCGGTCTGCACCGCCTCTGCGCCGATGTCCGCTTCCTGGGCAGCTACCCGCGGGCCGACCGGCTGTCGCCGCAGCTCAAGCAGGGCACCTCCGAGTCCGACTTCACCGAGGCCGCCGAGTGGATCGGCAAGATCCGCACCGGCCGGGTGTGACGAGGGGCCGGGCGGGGCGCCGGGCCGGGTGCGGCCGATCACATCGGAGGCGATAGACGCGCGAGCGCCGCTCGGACATCGGTAGCCTTTGTTACGTGATTGACCTGCGTACCCTTCGTGAGGACCCCGACCGGCTACGGGCGTCGCAGCGTGCCCGCGGTGAGGACGACTCCGTCGTCGACACGCTGCTCGACCTGGACGAGCGCCGCCGCGGCGCGCTGACCGCCTACGAGTCTCTGCGCGCCGAGCAGAAGACCGTCGGCAAGTCGGTCTCCTCGTCGTCCGGCGACGAGAGGGCGGCGCTCCTGGCGCGCGCCAAAGATCTCTCCGCCGGCGTGAAGGGGGCGGAGGCCGAGGCGGAGAAGCTCGCCAAGGAACTCGACGAGCTGATGATGGCCGTGCCCAACATCATCGAAGAGGCCCCTCCTGGCGGCGAGGACGACTACGTGGTGCTGGAGGAGGTCGGGGAGAAGCCCCGGTTCGACTTCACGCCGCGCGACCACCTCGAACTCGGCGAGATGCTGGGCGCGATCGACACCGAGCGCGGCGCCAAGGTCTCCGGGGCCAGGTTCTTCTTCCTGACCGGGGTCGGCGCGCGGCTCCAGCTCGGCCTGCTCAACATGGCCATGCAGCAGGCCATCGAGGTGGGCTTCACCCCCATGATCACTCCGGTGCTGCTCAAGCCCGAGGCGATGGCCGGCACGGGCTTCCTGGGCTCGCACGCCGCCGAGGTGTACCGCCTGGAGGCCGACGACCTCTACCTGGTCGGCACCTCCGAGGCGCCCATGGCCGCCTACCACTGGAACGAGATCCTCGACGGAAAGTCGCTGCCGCGCCGCTATGCCGGCTGGTCGTCCTGCTTCCGCCGCGAGGCCGGCTCGTACGGCAAGGACACGCGCGGCATCATCCGGGTCCACCAGTTCGACAAGGTCGAGATGTTCTCCTACTGCCGTCCCGAGGACGCCAAGGAGGAGCACGCCCGGCTGCTCGCCTGGGAGAAGGAGATGCTCGCCAAGGCCGAGCTGCCGTACCGGGTGATCGACACGGCGGCGGGAGATCTCGGGGCCAGCGCCGCCAGGAAGTTCGACTGCGAGGCCTGGCTGCCGACGCAGAACCGCTACCTGGAGCTCACCTCGACGTCCAACTGCACCGAGTTCCAGGCCAGGCGGCTCGCCGTGCGCTACAGGGACACCGACGAGAAGCCCCGGCACGTCGCCACCCTCAACGGCACCCTGGCGACCACGCGGTGGATCGTGGCCATCCTCGAGAACCACCAGCAGGCCGACGGCTCGGTGGTCGTGCCCAAGGCGATGCGGCCGTATGTCGGACTGGACGTCCTGGAACCGGTCAAGTAGCACCCGTGGCCGGCGAAGTCGTCACCACTCGGCCCGAGGACGGAGCCTGTCGCGCGGTCATCGAAGCCGGTTGAGTAGTCGTTTCCCGCCAAGTAAGCCGCTTATCCCCTAATGAGGATAGGCGGCTTACTCTCATCCTGTCTGAGACATATGTCCGCTTTGTCAGGACATTAGGCCGTACAACACGAAGGCGGGGCTCGCCCGACGCGAACCCCGCCTTCTGTGTGTCAGTGGTCAGACGGCGCGGACCTGCGACGCCTGGGGGCCCTTCTGCCCCTGCGTGACCTCGAACTCGACGCGCTGGCCGTCTTCGAGGCTGCGGTAGCCGTTGCCGACGATCTCGGAGAAGTGCACGAAGACATCCGGAGCGTCACCGTCCGGGGCGATGAATCCGTAGCCCTTCTCGGCGTTGAACCACTTGACGGTTCCCTGAGCCATTAAAGCTCTCCCTGCAATTGATCTTGGGGTTCACACCTCGCGAACCCCGGGTTGTGTCGCACAGCTTCCCGGGGCCGCTCAGACAGTCAAGCTGGTTCTGCACATCGGGTTCAGCTAATACAACGCCACCACATCTAACACCATCAGAGGGCCTTTGTTCCCCCTCCCGGCGAGAATCTTTTACTCCCAGGGCTGACACCGGGCTCCGTCCGGCACAGGGCAAACTAGAGCTTGTTATGGTCAGCCCCAGACTCGTCGCCACCGACCTGGACGGCACCGCCCTGCGTTCGGACGGCACCGTCTCACCGCGCACCGCGGCCGCCTTCGCGCTCGTCGAGCAGGCGGGCGCGAGCCTCGTCTTCGTCACCGGCAGGCCGCCCCGGTGGATGCGCAACGTCGCCGGCGCGGTGCGCAACCGCGGGCTCGCCATCTGTGCCAACGGGGCGCTCGTGTACGACCTGCACACCGAGCGCATCGTCGAGTCCCACCTCATCGAGCCCGGCGTGCTGTCAGAGGCGATCGGCCGGCTGAGAGATCGCATTCCGGGCCTGAGCTTCTCCGTGGAGTACGAAAACGGCTTCGCCCATGAGAGCGGCTTCCGGCTCGGCGGCTGGGACAGCAGGGAAGTGTCAGGGCTCCGCGTGGGCGTCTCCAAGCTGGCCTCCCGCTCGTGCGCCAAGCTCCTGGCGTTCCACCGCTCCATGGAGCCCGACATCCTCCACGGGCTCGTCGACGAGGTCGTGGGCGACCTGCTCACGGCGACCCACTCAAGCGGCCGGGCGCTGATCGAGATGAGCGCCCAAGGGGTGACCAAGGCGAGCGCGCTCGCCACCCTGGCCGAGCACCACCTCGTCGGCGCGGCGGAGGTCGTCGCATTCGGGGACATGCCGAACGACCTGCCGATGCTGGGCTGGGCCGGCACTTCCTACGCCGTGGCCAACGCCCACCCGAACGTGCTGGCCGCCGTCACCCATGTGACGGCGGCCAACGACGACGACGGCGTCGCGATCGTCCTGGAGAAGCTGTTCGGCGGCTGAGCGCACCGCCGCCGGCCCCGAGCTCTTACAGGTGAGGGCCGTCCCCTTACAGGTAGGGGCCGGAACTTACAGGTAGGGGCCGGAACCGCGGTGCGGCTGGTGGTCCTCCTGGGGCACGGCGCCGGAGATGCCGCCGGGCAGCGCGCGGCGCATCTGCTCCAACTGGGCGCGCGCGGCCATCTGCTGGGCGAACAAGGTGGTCTGGATCCCGTGGAAGAGACCCTCCAGCCAGCCGACGAGCTGGGCGTGCGCCACCCGCAGCTCGGCGTCGCTCGGCGCGCTGTCGTCGCCGGTGAACGGCAGGGTGAGCCGTTCGAGCTCGTCCACCAGCTCGGGCGCCAGGCCGTCCTCCAGCTCCTTGATGGAGCTCTGGTGGATGTCCCTCAGGCGCTTGCGGCTGGCCTCGTCAAGGGGCGCGGCACGGACCTCTTCCAGCAGCTGGCGGATCATGCTGCCGATGCGCATCACCTTGGCGGGCTGCTCCACCAACTCGGCGACCGAGCGCTCTTCCTGCTGCTCGCCGCCGTCACCCTCGACCGAGAGGCCGTTGGGCCCCACGACCACGATGTGCGGGGTGCTCTCCTCAGCATTCATGTCATTCAACCTAGCTCACCTGACCAACAGGACTTTGCCGATGTGTTCGCCTGATTCGAGCATGCGGTGAGCGGCCGCCGCATCGGCCATCGGGACGACCGCGTGGACGACCGGCCGCACGGAGCCGGCGCCGACGAGAGGCCAGACGTTCTCGCCGACGCCCCGGACGATGACGCCCTTCTCGGCGACCGGACGGCTGCGCAGGGTGGTGGCGTGAATGGAGGCGCGCTTCGCCAGCAGGGCGGCCAGGTCGAGCTCGCCCTTGGTGCCGCCCTGGAGACCGATCACCACCAGCCGGCCGCCGGTGGCGAGCGCGGAGATGTTCCTGCCGAGGTACTTCGCGCCGATGATGTCGAGGATGACGTCGGCCGTGACCTTCTCGGCGAAGTCCTCCTCCCGGTAGTTGAGGGCCTCGTCCGCCCCGAGCTCCAGGCACCGCGCGGCCTTGTCGGCCGAGCCGACCGTGACGACGACGCGGGAGCCGAACGCCTTGGCGAGCTGGACGGCGAAGCTGCCGATGCCGCTGGCGCCGCCGTGGACGAGCAGCGTCTCTCCGCGCCTCAGCCTGGCCACCATGAAGACGTTGGACCACACGGTGCAGGCCACCTCGGGGAGCGCCGCGGCCTCCACCAGCGAGACGCCCGCCGGCACCGGCAGCACCTGCTCCCACGGGACGGCGACCTTCTCGGCGTACCCGCCCCCGGCCAGCAGGGCGCAGACCTCGTCGCCGGGCTTGAACCCCTCGACGTCCTCGCCGACCTCGGCGACGACCCCGGAGCACTCCATGCCCGGCAGTGGCGACGCTCCGGGCGGCGGCGGGTAGAACCCCTGCCGCTGCAGGAGGTCGGCGCGGTTCAAGCCTGCGGCGGCCACCTCGATCAGCACTTCACCTCGTGTTGGACGAGGATCTGGAACCTCCTGCCACTCCAGCACCTCAGGTCCACCCGGCCGGGAAATAGCGATCGCGTGCATGTGACCAAACTATCCGGGTAGCCAAGTCGGCGGTTGACCACGTTGGACGTGGTAGCGGGCGGTAATCTTCTTTCTATTTGCTGCCCCTTTAGCCCAGTCCCGAGGGGGAACACGGTGGCAAGACACGATCGTGAGGATCCTCATTCCCTTGAAGAGCAGCTGGCGTGGCTCGACGCGATCAAGGAGAACGAGGAGGCGCCCGTCCCGGTGACCGTCACCGCGGACGACACCGTCGTCTCGCCGTACCTGACGGACTCGCCCTACCCCAAGGACCCATGGGCCACGGTGCCGCCGGAGCCTCCGGCGCCCGCGTCGCCGCTGTTCCGCGCCGCGGGCGACCCCGCCAACGGCGCCGGCCGGCACGACCAGGGGCTGTCCGCGCGCGCAGAGAGCGAAACGCGCGAGGTGCGCCCGCCCTCGGCCGAGGGCCTCGGCGGCGGAGTCTGGACCGGTCCGGTCGACCCGCCGCCGTCCAGGGCGCCCGAGAAGCCGGCGTTCGCCGCGCCGATCACCGCGCCGTCCGAGCCGCTGTCGCGCGCCGACACCAAGGCCGAGCCCCACCCGGACCTCTCAGCCCCGACCGGCGCCGGCGCCTTCGGCGAGCGTCCGGAGCCGTCCTCCGGCACGGGAACGTTCGAGCGTCCCGCGGGCGCCGGGGGCGGCGCGTTCGGCGAGCGCCCGTCGTCCGGTACGGGGGCCTTCGGCGAGCGTCCCTCGCCGTCCTCGGGCTCGGGCACGGGGGCGTTCGGCGAGCAATCGTCGTCGTCGGGCGCCGGGGCGTTCGGCGAGCGCCCGGCGTCGCCGGGCACCGGCGCGTTCGCGGCGTTCGGCGAGCGTTCGTCGTCCTCTGGTGCGGGCCTGGGCGAGCGTACGGGGCCGGCCGGCGCCGAGGGGGCCACGGCCTCCGGGGTGTCCGCGGGCTCCGGAAACTCCGAGCCCGCCGCCGAGGCCGTCGGCGACGACACCGACAGCTTCAGCTTCGCCCCGCTCACCGACAAACCGATGGCAGCCCCGTCCACCGGCTGGCTCTCCCAGGACCCGCTCGGCGTCGGCAAGGCCGAGCCGGCCAAGCCGCACAAGCCGCACCAGGAGCCCGAACCCGAGCCGGCGGGCGAGCAGCAGCCGGTACGCGGCTGGCTGGAGGCGGCGGTCCCCGCGGCCGAGCCCGCCGAGGCCGATCCCGAGCAGGAGCGCTTCAACGCGTTCGCCACGGGTGCCGACGCCGACGACGTGGTGGTGGTCCCCCGGGCCGAGCGGGCCCTGTACGAGACGCAGCCCGAGAACTCGGCCCCGTCCGCCTCGTCCGCGAACCGGCAGGCGGCGCCGCCCGTCTCCGAGCCGCCGGCCGCCACCGCCGCTCAGGCGTCCCGCGCCTTCCCCGGCGGCTCTCCGAGCCAGGCCACCTCGGGCGTCGCCGCCGATGTCCCTCCCGCGCCGGCCCCGGCGGTGTCCGGCGAGTCCCTGGTGCCCGAGAAGGCCCCGGAGGAGCGCGAGCCGTACCGGCCGCGCCGCCGGCAGACCGCCCCCACACCCGCGCAGACCCTCCAGCCCGCCTTCGGCGCTCCGGCACGGCAGCAGGCGGGCGGCAAGGCGGCGGCCGGGAAGGCCGTCACCGGCGCCCGGCAGACGGCCGACAGCCTCGACCCGGTGTCCTTGCTGCGCGGGCGCAAGAACGCTCCGGCGCGCGGCTGGCGGAAGATCGTCTACAAGGCGTCCGCCGGGCTGATCAAGCCGGGCGAGTCGCCAGAGGTGCGCCGCCGTCGCGAGCTGGTGTCGCGGGCGCGCACCCCCGTCGCCGGCGGCCACCACAGGGTCGCGGTGCTGAGCCTCAAGGGCGGCGTCGGCAAGACGACCACCACCGTGGGCCTGGGCGCCACGCTGGCCTCGGTGCGCGGAGACCGGGTGATCGCCGTCGACGCCAACCCCGACCGCGGCACGCTGTCGGACAAGGTCGAGCTGGAGACCTCGGCGACCGTGCGCGACCTGCTCAACGAGCGGCAGCAGATCAAGCGCTATGTCGACATCCGCGCCTTCACCTCGCAGGCGCCCTCGCGGCTGGAGATCCTCGCCTCCGATCGCGACCCGTCGGTGTCGGAGGCCTTCAGCGCCGCCGACTACCAGGCGGTCTCGCAGGTGCTCGAGAACTTCTACTCCATCTGCCTGACCGACTGCGGCACCGGCCTGCTCCACTCGGCGATGTCCGGCGTCCTCGGCCTGGCCGACCAGCTCGTGCTGGTGAGCTCGCCGTCGGTGGACGGCGCGAGAGCGGCGTCGGCCACCCTCGACTGGCTGGAGGCGCACCACTACGCCGACCTGGTCAAGGCGGCGACGGTGGTGCTGTGCAGCGTGCGGCCGAGGTCGAAGTCCACCGTCGACCTCGACCGGCTGGAGGCGCACTTCGCGGCGCGCTGCCGGGCCGTCATCAGGGTGCCGTACGACCCGCACCTCGAGGAGGGCGCCGAGATCGACCTCGACCGGCTGCAGCCCGCCACCCGCGACGCCTACCTGCTGCTGGCCGCCTCGGTGGGCGACGGCTTCGGCGGCGCGCACGGCGGCCACATCTGAGGCGTCGCCCCCGCCCGCGGGCGGGGGCCGGGCCGGCGCCGGCGCGCGGAAACGGGCGCCGGCGGCATGCCCATGGCGGAGGGTGTGGGATTCGAACCCACGAGGCCGTCGCCGACCTGGCCGCTTTCAAGGCGGCTGCACTCGTCCACTATGCGAACCCTCCAAGTGCGACACCAACGATAGCGGTGCCCGGCGGGCGCTCGCGCGGGAGTGACGCCGGACGGACCGGCGAGACGGGTTCGCGGCCGCAGGGATCCGCCTGCAGGGCGGTCCGCGGCGCCCTACTCGTACGGCTCGGCGGGCGGGGCGACCCGCGCCAGGCGGGTGGCCTTCAGCTCGGGGGCCACCGTGCCCTTGGGGAGGCGGTCGTAGGGGGTGGCCACCCAGCTGCCGGTGACCTCCACCCAGGTGTCGGGACGCGGCGCGGGCGCCCCGAGCACGGCGACCTTCAGCGGGAAGGCGTCGGCGGCACAGCACCGCAGCCGCATGCGCGTGAGGTACCACTGCCCCTTCTTCTTCGACGGAGCCGCGAACCCGGTCAGCTTCACCTGCCGGCCGGCGAGCGAGCGGGTCCCGTCCCCCCAGGCGCGGCCGATGAACTCGCCGAGCGGCATGGCGGTGGCCCTGTCTCCGGGGAGCGGGCCGTACGCGGCGGCCGTCACCGGGCGCGGCTGGGGCGTCTCGTCCCAGGAGGCGGCGAACGAGCCGAGGGCGGGCGGGCTGATCAGGAAGATGGCCATGGCGGGAAGGCAGAGCAGCCAGGCCACCCGCGGTCCGTGCGAACGCCGGTCCTCGCGGCCGTGCCCTTCCTGCTCGTGCCCGTCCTGTTCGTGTTCGTGCTCGTCCGGCACGTACGGCCTGCGCCACTCCCGGATCAGGCCGAGGACGCCCATGGCGAACAGGACCAGCCCGGCCACGATGAGCGGCGCGCGGAACCCGGGCCTGACGTAGTTGAGGTAGCCGGCCGAGAAGGCCGACACGCGCAGCAGCGCCCCGCCGACCAGGGCGAGCACCAGGTTCTGGGCCATGCGGTTCACAACAGCACCCACCCCGCCAGCACGCTGACCACGATGGCGAGCGTGAACGTCACGGGGACGAACCGGGCGGCGAACGCCCGCCCGAACGTCTCCGCCTGCAGTGCGATCAGCTTCAGGTCGATTATCGGCCCCACCACCAGGAAGGCGAGCCTGGCGGTCGGGGAGAACGTCGTGAGCGAGGCGGCGACGAAGGCGTCCGCCGTTGAGCAGATCGAGAGCACGACGGCCAGCAGTGCCAGGACCAGCACCGAGAGCCAGGGATTGCCGCCCAGCGAGACGAGCCACGAGCGGGGGACCGCCACGTTCAGGGTCGCCGCGACGAGCCCGCCGACGACCAGGAAGCCGCCGGCGTGCAGGAAGTCATGGCGGATCGCCGACAGGAACGCCGTCCGCCGGGAGACGCCGTCATGGACGCGCGGGGGAGGCACGCGCAGCAGGCCCGGCCTGCCGAGCAGCTGCCACAGCCAACCGGCGAGCACGGCGACGACGAGTGAGGCGGCGAAGCGGGCCAGGACCATGGCCGGCCGGCCCGGGAACGCCACGGCCGTGGCCACGAGCACGACCGGGTTGATCGCCGGGGAGGTCAGCAGGAAGGCGAGCGCCGCCGACGGGGTGACGCCCCGGGCCATCAGGCCGGCGGCCGCCGGCACGGAGGCGCACTCGCTCCGGGGCAGCACCAGCCCGGCCGCGCCCGCGACCGGCACGGCGGCGTACGGGCGGCGCGGCAGCACGCGTTCGAAGAAGGACGGCGGCACGAACACCGTGACGGCGGCGGAGAGCGTCACTCCGAGCAGGAGGAACGGCATGGCCTGCACGCAGATCGCCACGAAGATCGTCGACCAGGTGCCGACGGCCGGCGCGGTGAGGTGCGGGGACAACAGCAGGTTGCCGATCAGCAGGAAGCCTGCCAGAGCCACGAACACCCACGGCAGCACGTGGGCCTCGGGCGCCCGCCGTCCCCACGTGGGAGGAGGGACCGGACCTTCGGGCTCGGCGGTCCAGTCGAGTGTGGTTCGGTCGCTCATTGAGATCTGAGGGTATTTCTGGATATCGGGGGATATGCGCAAGAAGTTGCGCGGGATGTCGCTTCGACGCCCCGACGCTACACCCGCCGCAGTGGGCCGAGCAGCCCGCTACAGCTGCCGGATCCGACCGAGTAGCCGGCTACACCTGCCGGAGCTGACCGAGCAGCCAACCCGGACCGGCGACCTCGGCGTCCAGCTCGGCGACCCGCCGGCGCAGCTCGCGATCGGCGGTGACGACCAGCACCCGTTCCCACGGCCTGACCTCCCGGATCTCGCGGACCGTGCCGACGATCGCGTCGTCCCCGCTGCCCGGCGCGTCCACCACGGTCACCACACCGGCCGAGGGCACGCCCTTCGCCGCCCCCTCCACGATCATGATCACTCTGGGGAACCACGTCGCCGGAGCGGGGAACCCCTCCGGAGGCCGCAACCCGTGCGCCGCGAGCCGTTCGACGTCCTCCAGCAGGCGCCGCGCGGCGCCCGCCCGGTCGCGCCACCAGCCGTGCTCGGCGCGCGCGCCGACGATGTTGGCGGCGTCCAGCACCACCGCGGAAGGCGGCAGGCTGGACCTGATCGCCGGCCAGGTCTCGGCGAAGCCGGGATGCAGCGTCCCGCCGGGGAGCTCGTCGGCGGGCAACCACCGCATGTCGGTGCTCTCGTCGTTGGCGGGGGCGGCGGCCAGCAGCGCGTCCGCCTCGGCGATCACCGTCTGGAACGACCAGCCGCCGTGGTCGTCGAGGTGGACGCCCAGCACGCGCAGGCTGTCGCCGGTGAGCGCGGCCTCCTCCAGAGCCTCGCGAAGGGCGCCGGTCACGGCGTCCTCGTGGCTGTCGAGCGCTCCACCCGGCAGGCCCCACGTGCCGCCGTGGTGGCTCCACCACGAGCGCTTCTGCATCAGGACGTGCGGCGTGCCGCCGGCGTCGTAGTGGACCGCCAGCAGGCCCGAAGCCCCGTGCAGGCCCCAGTGCCGGTGGCCGCGCCCGCACAGCGCCCACCCGTCGCCGTCCTTCGCCGCCATGTCTTCATCCTGCCTCAAGCGCTATGCCCGAATCGCACCATTCGTCGCCCTGTGGACCGCTAGCATCCAACGGCGATGGACGGTTCACTCTCTCCGGTCCGGCTGCCCTACGACACCTTCCGTCTCGCGGGGCGTCTGATCCTGCCTCTGGCCTTCTACTACACCCTCGGCACCCTCGTCCACAAAGGCGTGCTGCTCGCCGCCGTCCGCGTCGCCGAGCCCACCGGATGGCGGGCCTACCTGGCGTTCGGCGTGCTGAGCTTCGGCGTGCTGGTCACCCTGACGGCGTACATCGCGATGCTCAACGTCGCCGGACGGGCGCTCGGCTCGCGCCCCGTGCAGGCCCGCACGCTCGACGAGCGCGAGCGCGACCTGGTCGACGCGATCGCCCACACCCTGCTGCCCTTCCTGATCTTCTACAGCGCGTGGGGCCTGTTCCAGGACGACATCAGCGCCTTCCAAAGGCTGCTGAACGAGCTGCATCCGGGGATCGACCTCAGCTACATCGGCCTGCTGAGCGACCTGCTCAACGTCAACGTCGTCATCATCGCCGTCACCGCCGTGATCTTCGCGGTCAAGGTGGCCTTCGAGCGGCTGTACAGCGCCACGGGGAAGCGCGTTTTCGGCGTGGCCAACAGCACGTTCGAGTGCATGTGGATGTACTTCGGCCTCATCTCGCTGGGCAACTGGATAGGCGACGGCACCGATTGGCTGACCGGCCGGGTGGTCTGGGAGGACTTCCTGGGCCTGTTCGAGCGGGTTCCGATGCTCCAGACCCTGCGGCAGCTCGGTTCGGACCTGGCACCCTACCTCCCCGAGTTCAAGGACGGCCTGGTGCAGCCGCTGGTCTGGCTGGCCATGGCGGCCGTCGTCTACAGCTCCTCGATGACCGAGGACGCCAAGGTCATCGAGGGCACCCGGGCCGAGCCGCACGTCTCGCGGCTCTGGCAGCGGCTGCCGGCCCCCGTGAAGGTCACGGCCGAGTTCTTCTCCCGCGGCATCCGCGACAAGTACGTCCCGCTGGTGAACGGCTTCCGATTCGTGCTGAGCGGCGGGGGACTGTTCTACCTGACGTTCTGCCTTGTGTACGTGGCGCTCGAGGGGCTCGCCTCGGTCGGCTTCATCGGCCTCGTCAGGCTCGTTGGAGCGCACGAGATCCTCTGGTGGCAGATGTGGGAGGGCGCCGTCGCCTTCCCGGTCGAGCTGCTCCACGAGGTGCTGCGCATCTGCCTGCTCGCCGTCGCCTTCGACCTGGCGCTTCGGCGGGCGTCCGCCCGCTCGGCCGCGCCGGCGGCGCCCCGTACGCCTCCGGGGGCGAGCGCGGTCGCGGCCGCACCTCCGGGAGGGTCTTCGACGCCTCAGCCCGCACCTGCGGCACCCCGGCTCGGGCCCGCGGCACCCCAGCCCGCGCCTGCGGCGCCTTCGCCCGCGCCGCTCCCGCCTACGGGGCCAGGCGCACCGTTCCCGGGTTGGGCGCCACCCTCACCTCGACCCTCAGGCTTTTGAACGCGTCGGCGGGCACGACGTACACCGTCTGGACGGCGAGCTCCTTGCCGACGGGCAGCGGGACGGGCTTGAAGGCGGCGTCCAGGTTGAAGCACGAGGACGACAGGCCCGACTTGGGCGCGAGATCGCTGCGGAACGACGGCCCCCACGTGCGCCCCGCCGCGTCGGCGAGCTTGATCCGGCAGACGCTCCCCGTGCCGCCGAACCACTTGCTCGCCTGCTCGGTCAGCGGCTTGAGGGTGATCACCGCGATCGCGACCTTCGTGCGGGGCGGCAGCGGACGGTAGACGTCGTCCGGCGGCCGGCCCTCGGTGATGCTCCTCAGGCGCCACTCGATGCCGTTCAACCGGGCGGGCCGTCCGTGAGCGGCCACGGCCTCGGACCCGCCCTTGCCCGTGCCGGCCTCGTACTTCTCCCGCCACGGCAGCACCTCGGCGGCGAGCGCCGCGGGGATGAGGGCCAGCAGGCCGAGGCCGTATCCCAGATGCTGTTTCCAGTTCACTGCCGGCTCCACTTCACAGCTCGCGCACCGGCCCGACCGTCAGCGACGCCGGCGCCTGCTCGATGAGCCTGCTCGTGTAAGGGGCCGAGAGCCGCAGATCGACGGAGGCCGCGGGGCCGAGATGGTCGAGACTCTTGACGCTGTGGACGGTGACGTCGAGAGCCGCGCCCGCCAGCCTGCCGGGGGGCACCTCGAAGAGGATGGGCCCGTACGCCGGGATGCCGGGCTGGAGGGCGGCCTTGTCGAGCGTGCCGATGACCGAGCTGGCCAGGTACTCGGCGCCGTCGGCCGTGCGCAGCCTGGCTCCCTGCACCTGTGTCTCCTCGGTGGTGGCGGCGACGGTGGCCCAGACGACCACCCAGATGCCCGCGGTCGACTTCGGCTCGCCGACGAACCCGTAGGAGTCCTCCAGGCGTACGGACCTGCCGAGTTGCAGGCGGTCCACGCGGAGCTGGAAGGCGGTGGTGTCCACCTGCTCGCCCACCTCGCCCGACGTCGCGATCGGCGCGTACCTCTCCTCCACGCCGGGCGTGGCGCGGAGCACTCCCACGATGCCGGCGAGCAGCAGCGCCCCGGTCAGCACGGCGACGATCATCCGCGTCACCGGCCCACCTCGAGGTCGTAGATGGCCAGCATCTCTCCCGGCAGCCAGTCGGACAGCTCGGAGGAGAACCATGGTGTGAACTCTCTGTCCCGCAACGCGGCGGCGAGGCTCGTGGGGTCGGCCGCCCCGGCCGGGACGTTGTAGACGACCATCACGCGCTCGGCCAGGCCGGGCTGGAGCTGCGCGCGGTCGGTGCGGCCGTCGCGGATGACGAAGCCGGCCGTCTTGTCCCTGATGCGGTCGATCGTGACGCTGCCGGGTGAGATCTTGAGGAACAGGTCGGCGGACAGGTCGTCGACGGTCGCGGTCTGATCGCTGACGTTCTCGACCTGAAGCTCGATCGCCAGGAAGCGTCCCGGCTTGGCGTCACCGAGCCCGGGGGCCGGATCTTTGGTGACATAAGCCACCTTGTACGGCTTCACCGCGAAACGGTGGCCCACGGTGGTCTCGCCGAGGCGGCGATGAGGGATTTCCGGCTTGGCCTCCTGGAGGCCGCCGGCGGGCCAGGCCAGTCCGAGCACGGTGGCCAGCGCGAAGACAACGGCGGTGATGGCGATCCACGGCCGCAGCGGTCCCCGGCGTGACTCGGTCCGTCCGGGGGTGGGCTCCGGAGTGGTCACGGCCAGCGATCATATCCGGCAAATGCCCATCAGGGCCGTGATTGTCGCGATTCCACCACAGAACCGGCGCCAGAACCCGGCCTCGCGGGAAGGCGCGAGCCCGGCACGCGTAACGGGCCGCGGCCTCCCAGGATCAGCCGCCGCCCTTGGAGAAGTGCTGGTAGTCCTTCGCGCCGTTGAAGTAGCCGCCCCACTCCCAGCCGTACTTCTCGAACAGGCGCACCACCCGGTCGTCGGGGTTGATCACGCCCGGCCTGCGCAGAGGTCGTTCGGCGAAGCGTTCGGCGTTGCCGTGCGCGACCGAGCCGTCGGGCTCCACCCACGGGTTCTCCCGGGGGTTGAGGTCGATGGCGTTGCCGTACGAATGCTTGGACCAGCTGCTGGCCCCGGTCGTCTTGCGGCAGTTGAACGCCGAGGTGTTGTCGGCGTCGATGGAGTCGAAGTCGCTGCCCTTGTAGACGTCGATCGGCTCCATGCGCGTGATCGGGTAACGCCACCGGTAGAGCTGCTCGAACACCGCCACCACGTCGTCGGTGACCGCGCGGTTCACGATCAGCTCGCCGGTGTGGGCCTTCTTGTCGAAACCCCAGTACGTCATCGTGACCTTGCGCAGCCCGCTCGGGGACACCGGGCAGCCGGAGCGCCACGAATGGTCGAGCTGCCCCGCCGTGACGGCCGAGACCTTCGCCCTGAACGCCGGCGGCCCCGAGGGGGACGGCGAAGGGGACGGTGCGGGCGACGGCGGCGCCTGGCTCTCGGACGCGTCCGGGGTCGGCTGAGCGGAGGGCGGCGGTGAAGCCGCGCCGGAGGACGCGGCGGAGGCGGGCGCGGGCTCGGCGACGACACCGGAGCCGGCCCCGCCGCACGCGGTCAAGGTGGCGGACGCGCAGGCCAGCGCCACAAGGCCCAGGTGACGGTGCTTCGCTGTGTGAGGCATACGCCAGAGTAAGGCCATCCCGGTCGCGGTCGTGACGCAATTGTGATGTCGGCCGTTCGCATGGCCAGGCCGGGCCGTGTTCGAGGTGTGCCGGACGTTTTACTCGCAATACCTCGCGCATGTGTTCGAGGAGGCGCTACAGTCTTCCGCATCGGATCGAACACGGGTTCGGGCCGGCAGGCTCAGCGGAAGGGTGGTGTGCCGTGGCGTTGCTCTCGCCACCCGTCCGGCAGGCGTCCGGGCGGCCCTCCGTCCCCCGCCGCCCCGCGACACGCCGTAGCGCTTTCTACGGAAATCTAGGACGGCCTCTATATCCGGTCATAAAGTCCGAGAGCGTGGACCCCGTGCGCAATCCTTATGCCCCCGGTGCGGGGCAGCGCCCTCCAGAGCTCGCCGGGCGTGATCGTGAGCTGCAACAGTTCGAGGTCGTGCTCGAGCGGGTGGCCCGTGGCCGTCCCGAGCGCAGCATGGTCCTCACCGGGCTGCGCGGTGTCGGTAAGACCGTGCTGCTCAACACCTTCAAGTCCATGGCCATGCAGCGGCTCTGGGGCACCGGCAAGATCGAGGCCCGCCCCGAGCAGTCCATCCGCCGGCCGGTCGCCGCCGCCCTGCACATGGCGATCCGCGAGCTGGCCCCCCGCCACCGCGCCCCCGAGCGCATCGAAGAGTTCCTCGGCGTGCTCAAGGCGTTCGCCATGCGCGACCCCGGCGCGGCCAAGGGCACCTCGCTCTGGTCGCCCGCCATCGACATCCCCGCCGGTCGCGGCCGGGCCGATTCGGGCGATCTTGAGATCGACCTGACCGAGCTGTTCGTCGACGCCGCCTCCGTGGCGACCGACCTCGGCGTCGGGATGGCCCTGTTCATCGACGAGATGCAGGACGTCCAGGCGCCCGACATCTCGGCCCTGTGCGCCGCCTGCCACGAGCTGTCGCAGAGCGGCGGCCCGCTCATCGTCGTCGGCGCCGGCCTGCCCCACCTGCCGGGCGTGCTCAGCGCCAGCAAGAGCTACTCCGAGCGCCTGTTCCGCTACGCGCGCATCGACAGGCTCGACCGTGACGCCGCCGACCTCGCGCTCATCGCCCCCGCCGCCCGCGAGGAGGTCGAGTTCACCCCCGAGGCGCTCGACGCGCTGTACGAGGCGGCCGACGGCTACCCCTACTTCGTCCAGGCCTACGGCAAGGTCGCGTGGGATCTCGCTCCGCGCAGCCCGATCACGGCCGACGACATCAGGGTCGCCGCCCCCGAGGCCGAGGAGGAGCTCGCGGTCGGCTTCTTCGGCAGCCGCTACGAGCGCGCCACTCCCGCCGAACGCGACTACATGCACGCGATGGCCTCGGTCGGCGACGAGCCCGTGCCGACGGCCGACGTCGCCGAGCTGCTCGGCCGCAAGCCGTCGAGCCTGTCGCCGGCCCGTGACAGCCTCATCAAGAAAGGACTCATCTTCAGCGCCGAGCGCGGTCTCATCGCCTTCACCGTGCCGCACTTCGGCAAGTTCCTCCGGGCGCAGCCGCTGTAGGCCGCATCCGGACCCCAGGCCGGGGCGCAGTGACTCTGCGCTCCCATTGATCTCTCTACGGCTTTCTAGAGGGGAAGCTAGAGAGCCGTAGAGAGTCGAATTCACGGTGCACGGCAGCGTGGTGGCCGGTCGGCGAGGCCGGTCGCCACGCGCCTCGCGACGGGCATCGACAAGATCCCGACGCTGTTTTACCGTGACCATGGACAGTGATGACCATCGGAAGTCGGCAACGCGACCGCACGGGGTGATGGCATGACCAAGCGCACGAACGTCCACGCGGCGGCCGGCGTCGTCCTCCTCCTCGCCGCTCTGGTGGGGCCGTTCGGCGCCTCAGCGGCCCGCGCCGCCACGACGTTCAAGGTCCTGCAGGTCAACCTGTGCAACAGCGGGCACGCGGGCTGTTACGAGGGCGGCGCCGTCCCCGAGGCCCAGTCGCTGATCGGGCGGGTCAAGCCCGACGTCCTCACCGCGAACGAGATCTGCGAGAGCGACGTCGGCCCGCTGCGGTCGGCCATGGGCAACGGCGACTACGAGTTCCGCCCGGTGCAGGACGAGCGCACCGCCGCCGCCATCCAGTGCACCGCAGGGCGCGGCGCGTACGGCGTGGCCGTCTTCGCCGTCCCCCGCTACGCGAAGACCGCGAGCGGCGGCGGCTGGTACTCCTATCAGGACTCCGGCAGCGAGCGGCGGGCCTGGGGGTGCGGCCGGTTCGGCGGGTTCTGGGCGTGCACCACCCATCTGTCGGCCTCGTCGGAGCCCGTCGCGCTGCAGCAGTGCAAGCAGTTGATGAACGAGTACATCCCGGGGCTGCACGCCCAGTACGGCGGCCTGCCCACCGTCGTGGGCGGCGACCTGAACCTCGAGTACGACAGGTCCGACCCGGAGAACGCCCAGAACTGCGTGCCCGCCGGCTATTTCCGCAAGGGCGACGGCGACGTGCAGCATGTCATCGCCTCCAGCGCGTTCGCCTTCGTGCGCACCGACAAGTACGGCATGTCGCGCACCGACCACAGCGCCTTCATGGTCACCCTCACGGCCCCGTGGTGACGGACGGCGCTTCGCTTCGGTTTTCTACGGCTGTCTAGCGTCCAGCCGATACGCCGATAGATTTCCGGAGAAGGTCCGCGTGCTCAGATCCCTCCGCGCCGACCACCGCGACCCGCACCGTTGGCCGGCGTCCGCTGAGGTAGACCGCGAAGACCACCTCGGCCTGGGCCCCGACCGCGGTCCGCCCGGGGTACACGAAGAACCGCCAGCACAGCTCGCGCCAGGAGTCCGACGGTTCGTCCGCCGTCAGCAGCGGCGCGTGCGAGCGCCACTCGGCGCTCGCCCGCAGACGCGTGAAGGCCCGTCCGGCCGGCATGGCCCGCTGCTCGCAGGGCGCGCGATATCTGACCCGGGCGATGGCCTCGCCCCACTCGGGAGACAGCGCCGCCATCAGGGCCAAGCCGGCCCCGAGCGCCGCCGCCAGTTCCCAGGAGGCCCCGGAGAACAGATCGGCCCCCGACACAGGGACCAGCGTCACCAGTACCGCCATCCCGGTCAGCAGGGCGGCGCGGCCGATGGAGCGCAGCCCCACCGGGGCGCTGCTCGCCTCGCCGAAGCAGCCGCAGCCCACGTCCGGACGCCGTCTGCGCAGCTCCCACAGGACATAGGTGGCCACGGAGAAGAAAGCGGTCGTCCCCCAGCGGGGCAGGGGATGGCGGGTGGACAGCAGGCACACGGCCAGGACGACCTCCATACCCGCGCAGAAGAGCATGAACGGCTTGCGCATGCGCTCGGGCACCAGCACGCCCGGACCGAGGCGGGAGAGCCCGCCCGGGTCGGTGTCGCTGCCGGCGGTCGCGAACTTCGCCCCGCCGCCGAGCAGCAGGAACAGCACGAGCAACGCCAGCGCGGCGGTGGCGAGCGTCGAAGTCTCCACGGTCATCCCAATCCGACCCGGGCGTTGAAGCAACCATTGGTGAGCTCGCCGCCGAGCTCGACGTACGACAGCGGCGACAGTTCGGCGATGCGGCCCCGCGGCGAGGTGCCGCACTCCACGCACCGGTCGCAGAACCGTCCGGCCATGCACCCGCAGGAGACGATGGGCAGCACCGACGCGCGGCTCTCGCACACGTTCCCGACGTACAGCATCGAGCCGAGCGCGAGATAGGGCAGACCGGTGCACGACACACCCGCGTCCTCGCACTCGGAATCGGCACGTTCCAGCATCGGGTAGGCGACGCCCGCCTCGCCGTCGTCGAAGGCGTCCGACCAGGCGGCGGTTCCGGAGACCTTCGACTGGACCGCCCGGTAGGCGGGCGGCGGCGCGGGCACGGCCGTGGCGCGGTAGGTGGGCTGCGAGGTCGCCGGCAGCCGCGCGTGCGTCACCCCCTCTCGCCGCGTGCCGATCGCGTCGAAGAGATAGCCCGGTTCGAGCTGCGGGTGCCGTACCCGGATGCGCCCGGACGCGCCGTAGGGGATGACGACCGCGCGCCGGCCCCGGTGCGGGCCGCAGTCGAGCTCGACCGTCAGGTCCCGGCCGTCCTTGCCCATGGCGAGGACGACCCCGGTGACGCGGGTGATGTCGCCCCACAGGCGTTCGGCCACCCGGCCCGACTGGCGGGCGCGGATCATGACGCGGGTGCCGCGAGGCAGGTCGACGGGGTTGACGGGGCTGCCGTGCCAGGCGCTCGCCCACGGCGCGATGACCAGACGCTCCTCGTCGCCGTCCGGGTTCTCCAGGATCACCAGATGCGGGCTGATGTCGATGATGTGGCCGACGATGCCGGTCAGCGGCGCCGGCTCCTCGGCCTCGTCCTTCGCCGGGACGGCGCTCCGGCCGAGTGCGGCGGACGCCAGCGCATGGCGACGCTCAACTCCCATCGGCCCCTCCCCGGTTGCCGCCGCGAGTCAAATCGATCGTCCACTAGCGTCACATGAATCGTCGCCGCCGCGGATGATCTCAGGGCGAGAATTTCCCCCCGGGGCCGTCTGCGTAGCAAATTACCCACTCCAGGATGAACTAGTCGACGCCTCAGCATGCCATGGGCATATAACGATCTTTGCCGTCGCCGGGGCGAAACCTGGATCATGGATCAGCCATATCAGGGCGTGCGGCTGCGATTCTGACGACGAGATCGTTCCTTCATGGCCTTCGTCACGGCACCGGTGATCGCATGAGCGGTAAAGACGAGGAGTTCCGCGAGTACGTCGTTGCCCGCGGTCCGGCACTGCTGCGCATGGCCTACCAGCTGACCGGTCAGCCCGCCGACGCCGAGGACCTGCTCCAGGCCGCCCTGGCCAAGACCTATCTCGCCTGGGACCGCATCAACGACCGGGCGTCGCTGGACGGGTACGTGCGCCGGGCGATGGTGAACATCAACATCTCCTGGTGGCGGCGCAGGAAGCTGGAGGAGTACCCCTCCGAGGAGCTTCCCGAGACCCCGGTCCGGGACGGGCCGACTCCGGGGGAGATCCACGAACTGCTGGAAGAGGCGATCAACCGGCTCCCGGTCCGTCAGCGCACGGCGATCGTGCTGCGCTACTACGAGGACATGACCGAGCCGGAGATCGCCAAAGCCCTCGGCATCAGCATCGGCACGGTGAAGAGCACGGTGTCGCGGGCGATGGCGAAGCTCAGAGGCGACCTGGTCGTCGTCGAGCCCCGGCAGCCCGAGGCGCAGCCCCAGTTATGACCACGCGGCGCCCCCGAACGCCCGACCATGCGGCTCTCGCGAACGCCCGACCACGCGGCAGCCCGTGAACGCGCGACCTCGCGGCGGCCCGTGAACGCGCGACCTCGCGGCGGCCCGTGCGCCGTTCGAACGAGCGCTTGTCTGAATGGCGAGAGCGGGCCAGACTCGGACAAAGGTCAGATACCGGTGCCGGGCCGTGCTCGGCCGGCGGAGGTGCCACAGATGCGCAGCACCATGCCCGACCATCCGCTAACGATCACCTCGATCATGCGTCACGGCGCCGGCCTGTTCGGCGACCAGGAGGTCGTCACCTACACCGGCGACGGCTACCGGCGCCTGCCGTACAGGGAACTCGCGCGGGAGGCCGCGCGGCTGGCCGGCGCGCTGCGGAGCCTCGGCGTGGACGGCGACCAGCGGGTCGCGACCTTCGGCTGGAACAACGCCGAGCACCTCACCGCGTATCTCGCCGTTCCCGCCATGGGCGCGGTCCTGCACACGCTGAACATCCGCCTGTTCCCCGAGCAGATCGCCTACATAGCCGGGCACGCCGAGGACGACGTCGTCATCGTGGACGCCTCGCTCGTCCCGCTCCTCGCGCCGATCCTGCCCGAGATGAAGACGGTGCGGCACGTGATCGTCTGCGGGGCCGCGGACACCGGGCCGCTCGCCACCGCCGGCAAGGACGTGCACGACTACCGCACGCTCCTCGAGCAGGCCCCGGACACGTTCGACTGGCCCGAGCTGGACGAGCGCGCCGCCGCGTCCATGTGCTACACCAGCGGCACGACGGGCAACCCCAAAGGCGTCGTGTACAGCCACCGGTCCACCTACCTGCACTCCATGAGCGTGTGCACGGCCAACGCCATGGGATTGTCCAGCCGCGACCGGGTACTGCCGATCGTCCCCATGTTCCACGCCAACGCCTGGGGCCTGCCGTACGCCGCGCTGATGGCCGGAGCCTCGCTCGTCATGCCCGACAGGTTCCTGCAGGGGGAGCACCTGGCGAGGATCATCGCCGAGGAGCGGCCGACGGTCTCCGGGGCGGTCCCGACGATCTGGGGCGACCTGTTACGCCACGCCCGCCGGCACGGTACCGACCTGTCGTCGCTGCGGCTGGTGCCCTGCGGCGGCTCGGCCGTGCCGGAGGCGCTGATGCGGGCGCTCTGGGACGAGTTCGGAGTCCAGGTCGTGCAGGCGTGGGGGATGACCGAGACCTCGCCGCTGGCGACGGTCGCCCACGGCGACTCCTGGGACCTGCGGGCCACTCAGGGGAGGCTCCTGGCCGGGGTCGAGGGCCGGATCGTCGGCGCGGGGGACGTCGTGCTCGACTCCGACGGCGTCTCGGTGGGCGAGCTGGAGGTGCGCGGGCCGTGGGTCACCGGGGCCTACCACCTGGAGGAGGATCCTTCGCGGTTCCACGACGGCTGGCTGCGCACGGGGGACGTCGGCCGGCTGGACGCTCGCGGCTACGTGACGCTCACCGACCGGGCCAAGGACGTGATCAAGTCCGGCGGGGAGTGGATCTCGTCGGTCGAGCTGGAGAACGCGTTGATGGGGCATCCCGCCGTAGTGGAGGCGGCGGTGATCGGGGTGCCCGACGATCGCTGGGGCGAACGTCCGCTGGCGTGCGTGGTGCTCGACGGAACGACCGGAGTGGCCGAACTCCGGGAGTTCCTGTCGGGAAGGGTGGCGCGCTGGCAGGTGCCGGAGCGCTGGGCTTTCATCGAGGCCGTCCCCAAGACGAGCGTCGGCAAGTTCGCGAAGCGAAGCCTGCGCGAGATGCACGCCCGGGGCGAACTCACGGTCGTCGAGGGTTGAGGTCGAGTTCCTCGGCGCCCGCGCCCTCCGCGCCCGCGGTGGCACAAGGGCGCACCACGTCGCGGATGACGCGGAGGGTGTCCAGAAACTCCTCCAGCCGCTGAGGGGACAGCAGGCCGGTGAACCACTTCTCGATGTCCTCGATGTGCCGGGGGAGAACCGATTCGAGCCGGGCGGCGCCGGCGTCGGTCAGCGTCGCGTACGAGGCCCGGCGGTCACTGGCGCAGGCCACCCGCTCGACCAGGCCGTCACGCTCAAGCCGGTCCACGACCCGGGTCACCCCGCTGGTGGACAACGACGTCTGCGCCGCGAGGTCGCTCATGCGGAGCCTGCGCCCGGGGGACCGGTACAGGCGTATGAGCGTCTCGAAGTCGATATCGGACAGTCCGGAGTCGGTGAAGGCGGCGTTCATCTTGGCGGTGAGGCCTGTGTAGACCTCGGTGATCAGGCCCATGGCCGTCAACCTGGGATCATCAGCTCGTGTCACGTGTACAGTCTAAACGACGATAGTTGACGAGCGGAATATTCCTCAGGTAGACATCTGTTGTAGCAAACATCCGCCCCGGCAATCCTCTAGTCCATGGGAGACAGATCAATGAGCACCCGCACCTGGGAAGGCCTCACCATCCCGACGCCCGGCACCTTCGACCTGGACGTCGCGCACACCCGCGTCGGTTTCGTCGCCAAGCACATGATGGTCAGCAAGGTCCGCGGCCGCTTCGGCGAGTTCACCGGGAGCGTCACGATCGCCGAGAACCCGCTGGAGTCGTCGGCCGAGCTCACCATCAAGACGGCCAGCATCGACACCGGCAGCGGTGACCGCGACAACCACCTGCGCAGCGACGACTTCCTCGCGGTGGACAAGTTCCCCGAGCTGACCTTCCGCAGCACCCGCGTCGCCGGCCACTCCGGTGACGAGCTGATCGTCGTCGGCGACCTCACCATCCGTGACGTCACCAAGGAAGTCACCCTCAAGGTCGAGTACGGCGGCGCCGGCACCAACCCCTGGGGCCAGGAGCTGTTCGGCTTCGAGATCGAGACCGAGATCGAGCGCGAGGAGTTCGGCCTGACCTGGAACGTCGCGCTGGAGACCGGCGGCGTCCTGGTCGGCAAGAAGATCAAGATCGAGATCGAGGGCGAGGCGCAGCGCCGCGCCTGACCGCCGGCGATCCCCACACTGTGTCCACAACCTGTGGACAGAGTGTGTGGAAACACACCTCCCATGGACCCCCAGGGCCGGTCCACCCTCCGGCCCTGGCTCATGGCCCCCTCACGGGACCCTGGTGGTCGGCACTCACAGGGCCTGGTCAGTGGCACTCTCACGGAGCCCTAGTCGTTGGCGCTCTCACGGGGCCTGGTTCATGACACCCTGACGGGTCTTGGTTCATGACACCCTCACGGCAGGACGAACCAGCCTTTCCCGCGACATGTTCGCCCGCCATGTCGAATCCACTTTGCCGCTCAGCATCAAGGCCGGTACTCTGTGCTGAGCCAGTCGGCCCCCACAGGGCCGATCCGGCCACCAGGAGGCTTCGCCTAGTCAGGTCTATGGCGCCGCACTGCTAATGCGGTTTGGGTCTACAGCCCATCCGGGGTTCAAATCCCCGAGCCTCCGCACTTCAGAGGCCCTCTTCCACGAAGCGGAAGAGGGCCCTTTTGTTGCCCGGGAACGCCCACAGTTCTAGTTGCAGTTGCCCGCCCCGGCCTACGCATCGCCCCAGAGCGCGGACCCGATCCGCTCGCTCGCGTCCCGCATCAGCGCCCCGGCGACATGCGTGTACCGCTCGGTCGTGGTCACCCGCGCATGCCCGAGGATCTCCTGGACGACCCGGATGTGCGCACCCTGCCCGATGAGGAGCGTCGCCGCCGTGTGACGAGCGTCGTGCACCCTGACGTCCCGTACTCCGGCCTGCTTGAGAATCACCTTCCACAGCGCGGTACTCGACGCTGCGATCCAAGGAGCGCGAACCGGCGTCCTCGTCGCGACCCGGGACGGACGCGGGCTCTACCACTCCCTGGGCTGGACGCTGCATGCGCCCGTCACAGCAGCCGTCTTCCGCCCCGAAGAGGCCGCCTACTCAGCGGGCTGTTCCGGTCCGGTATAGGCAGGTGATCACAGGCGGGGCGGATCAGCGACCGATCGCTTCCGGGGTCGAGCACCGTCGATACCCTGATCTTGTGATCGAGGACTTCGCCATCTACGAGCCGTCAGCGGACGACGCGGACGTGTTGGGCGAGATTCACATGGAGTCCTGGGCAGCGGCCTACGCGCCATTCTTCGCCCCGCGCTTCTTCGCTGAAGCTCTGCGACAGCGACGTACCCAGTGGCACGACCGGATCGCCAAGGCCGAGGACACGATCATGCTCGCCTGCCTGGAAGGTAGACCACTGGCTCTCTCCTTCTTCGGTTCCTCGCCTACTCGGCCGGGTGTGGCACAGATCTTCAGCTTCTTCGGACATCCGGACGGCTGGGGTAGCGGCATCGCAGGCGCCTTGATGACCGCAACACTGGAAAGGCTCAGCCGGGACGGCTTCCGTGAGGTACACCTTTGGACGCTGCGTGACACGCCTCAGTCGCGCCGGTTCTATGCCAAGAACAGCTTCACCGAGTCCGGCGCAGTGCGCGGATTCGACTTCGGTGACGGCAACCTGATCGCTCAGGTCGAGTGCGAGCTCGTACTGGCGAACGTCGTCGTCGCCCAGTAACAAGGTCAGGTGGAAGGGCGAGGTGTCGGTGGCCTAGGGACCGGCCTCTGCCGCTGGCAACGCCGTACCTCCTCGCGATGATCAGCGCTCGCTGCGTACTCCAGCCCCAGCCCACCGGGCATGCCGAATCTGCGGAAGGCTGAAACCGTGGTCAGCACTGTCAGGCATGTCCTCGCCGTCTTCGCGGCACTGTTGACGTTGGTGGTCACCGGAGCATCCAGCCCCATCGGGCAGACATTTGACCGCCGGTATGCCGACAGCGGGCCTTAAGGGCAGGCATCGCAAGTTCCTCTGCAACGAGAACCACGGCGTCCTCTTCACGACCGCGTACTTTGAGCGGACGCACGCGTCCGATCATGTCCATGGCTCGCGCCGGGTCCGTGTACTTCAGTATGCGACGAGCGTCAGCCCCACCGCGCCGCAGAAGGCGGCGGTGCCGATACTGTCGGTCACATGGCGGAATCGCTGCTGGAGCTGCTTCTCATGGCTCTCCTGCTGATCCCTTTCTTGGCGCCGGCGGCGGTGGCCACAGTTTTCGGATTAGTGATCCACAGCGTCGTCGTGCGACAACGAGGACGTCGGGAACGAGCGCGAGTGGTGTGGGCGAAGGTCGCCGTCATCGGGGCCTGCGCCGCATTGACGGTCTACGGAGTCGGGCTGTGGTCAGGCGGCCTGCTGTACTTCGCCGACCCGGACGACGTATGCGTGATGGCCGGGCTTGGTCACTACTCCCACGCGCCATCTGGCCTCTTGCCTCTGCACAACCCCATCTGCCTGTCTGAGGGCCGACGCGTCGACCTGGTGCCCGGTTTCGTCAATCCCGTCTTCTTGCTCTCCATCGGCGTGTTCATCACCGCCACGGTCGGAGCGATCTACTCGCGACGATCGCGAACCTAAGCCGGCCGGCCCGCCCGAGGGCAAGTGACGGTATCTGTTTAGCGCCCCGTACACCACTTCGCCGCAGCCCGGCCAGGGCGGCGTCGCGCCCGCCGGCCAGACGGCGCCGCGGACCGGTTACGGCACGTCGTCCGATTCCGTGCGGTACACAGAGACGACGGGGCCGACGGGGAGCACGGAGACGCGGCCGGCCGGTCCGGGCCGAGGATACCGCGAAGGGCGCCACGGAGCGGTGACCCACCCCGGCCGGTGGTCCCGGGCGACGGTTCCCCGGACCACCGACGGGCGCCACGCCGCGATCGCGGCGAAGACGTCCACGCCCCCAGCCGTGCCCGGGCCGGTCGAGGCTCGCGTGGCCGGTCGCGGTGGTCGGCGACCATGGTGGGGCGGTGGTGGACGGAGGGTGCTTCAGCTGGTGGTCTCAGGTGTCCAGTTGCGGATGGCCGGGGCGTATCCGTCCGGCTTGTCGCCGACCTTGAGGCCAGGGTTCACCAGCCAGCTCTGGTAGGCGGGCGTGAACATCTGGTAGACCAACGGTGCCGGTACGGAACTCGCCTCGTCGAGCTGGGCGCGAAGCTCAAGCGGCAGCTCGAAGTCGAGCGCGGCCATGTTGGCGTCGAGCTGGGCCGCGCTGCTCGCTCCGATGATCGCTGAGGCGACACCGGGCTGGGTGGCGACCCAGTTGACCGCGACCTGCGCCATCGTCACCCCGAGTTTCCCGGCGACACTCTCGAGGACGGCCAGGAGCCGCCAGTCCCGGTCCGTCCACGAGCGTCCGGCCGAGCCTTCGCCGCCGAGCCGGCCCTCCCCGGTCAGGCCCTGGTCGGCATGCCGGTACTTGCCGGTGAGGAAGCCGCCGCCGAGCGGGCTCCAGGCGGTGATGCCGAGTCCCAGGCTGCTCCCCATCGGGACGTGTTCGAGTTCGATGGCCCGGTCGATGAGGGAGTAGGGGAGCTGCAGGCTGACCATCGGCACCAGGGAGTGGGCCTCGGCGTAGGTCTGGGCCCGCGCCGCGTACCAGCTGGGCACGTCGGACAGACCCGCGTAGCGGATCTTCCCGGCCCTGGTGAGGTCGTCGAAGGTCCGCACGACCTCCTCGACCGGAGTGATCCGGTCCCAGGTGTGCAGCAGGAACAGGTCGATGTAGTCGGTACGCAGGCGGCGCAGCGACGCCTCGACCGCGCGGATCATGTGCTTGCGGCCGTTGCCCCCGGCGTTCGGATCCGCGGGGTCGACACTGTTGGTGAACTTGGTGGTGAGCACCACCCTGTCGCGCACCTTGGCCTCGGCGATGAGACCGCCGAGGATGGTCTCGCTCTCGCCGGCGGTGTAGAAGTCGGCGGTGTCGACGAAGTTGCCGCCCGCGTCGAGGTAGCGCCGGAAAATGGCGCGGGCTTCCTCCTCACTCTTGCCGTACGCGGCGTGGAACCCGCCGGTGCCGAAGTTCATCGTGCCCAGTGCCAGCCGGCTGACGCGCAGCCCGGAACGGCCGAGCAGATAGTAGTGATCCATTGACATGACGGTGTTGCTCCGTTCGGACGCGGACTCGCGGAAACCGGCCTTGCGCCGGCTCCTCCGAGCGGCCGGGGCTTCGCGGATCTCCCCCGGCGAAAATAGGTTTCACCTGGTTTGTGAACCGTGCGGTCCAGCCTGCGTCGGCAAAAATGGACTGTCAAGTCCAAAGCTGGCGACCCCCCATGGGTCCGTTCGCGTCCATGCCGCCGAGCCGTCGCGGCCGTGAGGACGCTGCCGTCGTGAGGCCGTCGCGGTCGTGGGGCCGTTCGTCAGAGTGAGGGGAGCCTGCTGGTGCGGAGGTGGGCGATGCCCATGTCCAGAGCGGCCTCCAGGTGGGCGGTCTGGCCGGTGGACATCTGGATCAGGACGCCGCCCTGGATGCCGGCGAGCAGGGCGGCCGCCGCGTGGTCCGGGTCCAGGCCGGGGTCGACCTCGCCGACGTCCTGCATGTGCCGCACGCCGGCGGCGATCTCGCCCTGCCAGCGGCGCATCAGTTCGGTGACCACGGCCCGCGCGCCGGGTGTGTTCCCGTGCATCTGGGACATGACGGAATTGAGCGGGCACAGGCCGCCCTGATCGCGGTAACGCTCGACGACCTTGTCGCGCCACGCCTGCCATGCGGGCCAAGAGGTGAGGTCTCCTAGCTGGGGTCGCTGGTCCTCCAGTACGCGGTCGGCTTCGAGCCGGGCCACGGCGAGCAGCAGTTCCTCCCGTCCGTCCGGGAAGTAGTGGAAGAGCTGGCTCTTGCTCGTCGCCGTCCTGGCCAGCACGTCGTCGAGAGTCATGGCCGCCACCCCGTGCTCGCGGATGTACGCGGCCGCGCCCTCGAGTATGCGATCCCGCGTCGCGGCTCCCTTGCGGGTCAGCGAGCGCATGACACCCCCCGGATTGGATGTTCCAGTCCAATCTAACGTGGTCGGCAGACCAGGACAGCCTGGGTCACGGCCCCCGGCGATCGGGACGAGGCGGCGGCTGCACTCGGACATTTCGGTAGGGTCGCTTAGGGACTCGTGTACGTCTGTGGGGAGACGGCCGAGGACACCGGGGGGAGTGCCGCACCATGCCGCTTTTCGGGCGGGAAACCGAGCTGGAAGCCCTGGCCCGGCTCATCGGCCGGCCGGAGGAGCGCAGTGGCGTTCTCCTTTGCGGGGAGGCCGGCATCGGGAAGTCCGCGCTCGTCGGCGAGGCCGTGTCCGCGGCGTCGGCCGCGGGCCTGCACGTCCTGACGACGACAGGTGTGGAGGCCGAGCAGAACCTCCCCTACGCCGGGCTCCACCAGCTGCTTTACCCGGTCCGGGCGGGCGTGGACGCGCTGCCGGCCCCGCAGCGGGACGCCCTGCGCGGCGCGCTGGGCCTCGCCGACGCGACCGAGCCGAGCGCCTACATCGTCGGCCTTGCCACGCTGACCCTGCTGTCGGAGGAGGCCGCCGTCCGGCCGCTGCTGGTCGTGGCCGAGGACGTGCACTGGCTCGACCGTGCCAGCGTCGACGTCCTCGCCTTCGTGGCGCGCCGCATCGAGTCCGAGCCCATCGTCCTGATCGCGACCCTCCGGGAGGGCGAGTGCTCGCCCATGCGGAACGCCGGGCTGTCCGCCATGCCGGTCGACCGGCTCTCCGACGAGGTCGCCGCCGAGTTCCTGGACTCGGTGGCCCCGTCGCTCAACCCGGCGGTCCGGGCGCGGCTGCTGGAGGAGACCGCAGGAAATCCACTGGCGCTGACCGAGCTGCCGGCGGCCATGGGGGACCTCGACGGGCTCGACCAGCAGGTGCTGCCGCTGAGCGATCGCCTCGAACGCGCGTTCACCGCCCGGGTCGCCGCCCTGCCGGCGGCGACCCGCACCGCCCTGCTGGTCGCCGCCCTCAACCAGAGCGACTCGATCTCAGAGACGCTCGCCGCCACCGGAGCGATCCTCGGATCGACGGCCGAGCTGGAGATCCTGGCGCCGGCCGTCGAGGTCCGGTTGGTCGAGGCCGCCGCCGGCGCGGTGCGGTTCCGTCACCCCTTGATGCGGTCGGCCATCCCGGCGGCCGCCACCGTCCATGAGCGCCGGCAGGCCCACTTGGCCCTCGCCGAGACGTCGCCCGCGCAGCCGGACCGGCGGGCCTGGCACCGGGCCGCCGCGACGGCCGGAGCCGACGAGGAGGTGGCGGCCGAACTCGACCGCGCGGCCGACTCGGCCCGCCGCCGGGGCGGGGTCGCCGCCGCGATCGCGGCGCTGGAGCAGGCGGCCCGGCTCAGCGAACGGCAGGACCGGCTGGCGGTCAGGCTGCTGAGCGCCGCCGAGCTCGCGGTCGAGTCCGGCCGCCGCGACACGGCCGAGCGTCTGGTGCGCGAAGCCCAGGCCCTCGACCTCTCGCCGCGTCAGCGCGCCTCCGCGAGCTGGTTGCTCAGCGGCTTCGAGGACGGGGTGCGCGAAGACGTCTCCCGCGTCGCCGAGCTGGCGGAGCTGGCCGAGTCGGTCGCCGGCGACGGGCACGTCGAACAGGCCACGCGCATCCTGTGGGGCGCCGCCATGCGCTGCTTTTGGTCGGAACCCGGCCCCGGTACGCGCCGCGCGCTGCTGGACGTGGCCGACCGGATGCCCGCCGGCGACGACGACCCGCGCATGGTCGCGGTCGCCGCGTACGTGGCTCCGTTCGAACGGGGCGCCACCGTGCTCGACGGTCTGCGCCGGCTGGCCGGCGTCACCGGCGCGGACGCGGAGGTCGACCGCTACCTGGGCAGCGCGGCCCTGCAGGTGGGGGCGTTCGACATGGCCGCGCGCTTCTCCGCCGCCGCCGCGCCCGGCCTGCGCGCTCAGGGCCGGCTCGGACTGCTGCCCCGCGCGCTGGCGGTCCAGGCGTGGAGCCGGGCCCGCATCGGCGACCTGGCCACGGCCGTGCCGGTCGCCGCCGAGGCCGCCAAGTTCGCCCAGGAGACCGGCCAGCCGTTCATGTACGGGCTGGCCAAGGCCGTCCAGGCCGAGATCGCCGCGCTGAGAGGCGACCACGAGGAGGCCAGAACGCTCGCCGACGAGGCCGAACGGGTCGGCCTCGCCGCGGGCGCCCGGCCGGTCCTGGCCACCGTCCAGCTCGCGCGCGGGCTCACGGCCTTGAGCGAAGGACGCTTCGACGACGCCTTCGCCGACCTGCGCCGGATGCTCGACCCGTCCGACCCCGCCTACCAGCTGGCTCTTCGCGCTTACTGCGTCGCGGAGCTCACCGAAGCCGCCGTGCGCGCCGGGCAGACCGCTGCCATGCGCGACATCCTGCGCGAACTGGAACCGCTGGCCGCGTCCACGCCGTCGCCGGCGTTGCACATCGGCCTGCGCTACGCGCGCGCCGTGCTCGCCCCGAACGAGGACGCGGAGAGGCTGTTCACGGCCGCGCTACGGGCGGACCTCACCGGGTGGCCCGCCGAACGCGGACGCGTCCATCTGGCGTTCGGCGAATGGCTGCGGCGGCAGCGCCGGGTGGTGGAGTGCCGGACGCACCTGCGCACCGCCAGGGAGACCTTCGACGCGCTCGGCATGGCCGCGTGGGGCGAGCGCGCACGGCGCGAGTTGCGCGGCGCGGGGGAGACGAGCCCGAACCGGGATCCGGACGCGCGCGAGAAGCTGACCCCGCACGAGCTGAGCATCGCCCAGCTGGCCGCCGACGGGCTGACCAACCGCGAGATCGGGCAACGGCTGTACCTTTCCCACCGGACCGTCGGCACCCACCTGCACCGGATCTTCCCCAAACTGGGGGTCAGCTCGCGGGTCGATCTCGCGCGGATGCTCAGGACCGCCGAGCAGGTCTCCGCCCGGTGAGGGACGGCCGCCGGTGACGGGGGCGGCGGGGGTGCGACGGCCAGAGCCCGCCACGGTCACGGGGCGGGCTCGGTCCGGGCCGTACCTGCACGTCAGGCCGTACTTGCGCATCACAGGCCGTACCTGCACGTCAGGCCGTACCTGCACGTCACGCCATGCGCCTGGGCGTCGGGCCGTGCCACGACGTCAGGTCATGGACGTGGGGTCATGGACGTCAGGCCACGGTGGTGTCGATGGTGACCTCGATGTTGCCGCGGGTCGCCTTCGAGTACGGGCACAGCTGGTGCGCGTCGGCGGCCAGCTCGTCGGCGGTGGCCTGGTCGATGCCGGACGCCTCCAGGTGCAGGACGGCGCTGAGCTTGAAGTCGCTGGCCTCCAGGTCGTGGTGCAAGGTCACCTCCGCGATGACGGCGAGGTCGTCGACCCGCACCTTCTTGATGCTCGCGGCCCGGCGCACGGCGCCGACGAAGCAGGACGCCCATCCAGCGGCGAACAGCTGCTCGGGGTTGGTGGCGCCGCCCGCGCCGCCGAGCTCCTTCGGCAGGGCCAGGCCGACGTCCAGCAGGCCGTCATCGGAGGTCGCCCGCCCCCCGTTACGGCCTTCCGCGGTGGAGGTGACGACGGCGGTGTACGTGATCTCAGACATGACTTCTCTGCTCCTTCTCGGGTTTCGAGGGCGAGACCACGTTAGGAAGCCGGGGAAGGCCTTGGCGGCCGTCGGATGACGTCATGTGTGTACGTCATCCGACGCGTCCATGGCCCGACGTACACGCATGACGTCAGGTGACGCTCGCGAGGAGCATCGGGGCGAACCTAGCGTTCTGGGTCACGACCGGCCGGTCGGCCGGAGGCGCGTCGAACGTCTGACGAAAGGGTGACTCATGGACAGGCGTACGTTCTCCAGATTGCTCATCGCGGGGACGGCCGCGGCGGCGCTGCCGGGCCTTCCCGCGCCGCCCGCCTCGGCCGCCTCGGCTACCTGGGCCGCCGCGCCGCGCGCGCCGAGGCGCGCTGAGGCCGGTGTGCTGAAGCACGTCCGGGCGGGTGTGCTGGACGTCGGATACGCCGAGTCGGGCCCGGCCGGAGGCCCCGTGGTCATCCTGCTCCACGGATTCCCCTACGACATCCAGAGCTACGCCGGCGTGGCGCCCCTGCTGGCGGCGCGCGGGTACCGGGTGATCGTCCCCTACCTGCGCGGACACGGTGCGACGCGCTTCCTGTCGAGCAGGACGTTCCGCAACGCCCAGCAGGCGGCGATCGCCGTCGACATCATCGCGCTGATGGACGCGCTCAAGATCGACAAGGCGGTGCTCGGGGGCTTCGACTGGGGGTCGCGGACCGCCGACATCATCGCCGCGCTCTGGCCCGGGCGCTGCAAGGCCCTCGTCTCGGTGAGCGGCTATCTGATCACCAACCGCGCGGCGAACCGGGAGCCGCTGCCGCCGCAGGCCGAATACGCCTGGTGGTACCAGTACTACTTCGCCACCGAAAGAGGGCGGCTCGGGCTCGAAAGGCATCGCGACGAGTTCGCCAGGCTCGTCTGGAAGAGCGCCTCGCCGACGTGGCGCTTCGACGACGCCACGTTCCAGCGCACCGCGGCGTCGTTCGCCAACCCCGACTGGGTGCCCATCGTGATCCACAACTACCGCTGGCGGCTGAGCCTGGCCAAGGGCGAGCCCCGTTACGACGGCATCGAGAAGCGGCTGGCCGCGGCCCCCAAGATCTCCGTGCCCACGATCACCCTCGACGCCGAGCTCGACCCGTTCACTCCCGCCGGGGGCGGTTCCTCCTACCGCGACCACTTCACCGGCGCGTACGAGCACAGGACCCTCAAGGGAGTCGGCCACAACCTCCCGCAGGAGGCCCCCGAGGCGTTCGCCAAGGCCGTCGTCGACGTGGACCGCTTCTGACGTCCGTCACCCGAGCGACCCCGGTGGCCACGACGGGCGGACCCGTCCTGAAAGTCCGCTGAGCGCAAGATCGTGCCAAGTCTTGGCCGGGCGGCACGTGTCATGACCCGTGTCGCGGTCTCGTAGGGCGAGTCTGCCGTCCGGTGCCAGTGCCGGTCCCCAGCACTGGCGGAGGAGCAGGTTTCCCGCCCGACGAGAGGAACATGTTCATGAAGCGCATCCCGCGGATGTGTCACACGGTCGCCGCCCTGGCGGCGGCCCTGCCGCTGACGCTGTTCACCGCGTCCCCGGCGGGCGCCGAGCCGGCCGCTCAGGCGCCGGCGGCGCCGCCGAGCGCGCCCGGCCCTGACCCGGCCACCTGTCCCGAACGGGTGGCGCTGGTCAACGGAGGCTTCGAGCAGCCGGTCGTCACCGGTGGACCGTGGGCCCCGATCCCCGACGCTTCCCAGGGCGGCCCCAAGTCGGTGCCGGGCTGGCGGACCACCGCCACCGACCACATGATCGAGCTGTGGAGCACCCGGATGGGAGTCCCGCCCGTCGAGGGCGGTCAGTTCGCCGAGCTGAACGCGAACCAGGTCTCCACCCTCTACCAGGACCGCCCGACCACCCCGGGGCAGAAGCTGTACTGGCGGCTGTCCCACCGCGGCCGCCTCGGCGCCGACACGATGGCGCTGGACATTGGCGCGCCGTCCGGTCCGGCGCAGCAGGGGACCATGACCGACGGCAGCGGGAAGTGGGGCGCCTACACCGGCGCCTACACCGTGCCCGCCGGGCAGACGGTCACCAGGTTCTCCTTCCGCTCCGTCTCGGCCGCCGGAGGGAACCCCACCTACGGGAACTTCCTCGACGACATCTTCTTCGGCACCGCGCCGTGCGTGGTCGTGAACAAGACCGCGGCCCCCAAGGGCCCGGTGAACGTCGGGGACGTGATCACCTACCGGCTGACCGCGGTGAACGGGGGCGGTGGCACGGCGGAGAACGTCCGGCTGACCGACACCGTCCCGGCGGGGACGTCCTACGTGCCCGGCACGCTCAAGGTCGTGAACGGTCCCGACGCCGGCGCGAGGACCGACGGGGCCGGCGACGACCAGGCGGAGTTCGACCAGGCCACCGGCAAGGTCACCTTCATGCTGGGGAACGGCGCGACGGCCACGGCGGGGGGTTCGCTGCCCAACGGCGACGTCCTGCCCGACGGCGTCACCGTGGAGTTCCAGGTCAAGGTGGGGCGTGCCGCCGTCGGCGGCCAGGTCACCAACCGGGGCACGGTGGACTACGAGAACCGGCTGGGCCAGACCCCCGAGTCGTCGACCTCCACCAGCGGCGACGCCGTGACCGAGGTCAACCCGGCCGTGGACCTGAGCGTGGTGAAGTCCGCCGAGCGGACCCGGGTCACCGTCGGCGGGACCGTCACCTACCACGTGGCCGTCCACAACGCGGGGCCGAACGACGCGACCGGCGTCGTCGTCAAGGACGCGTTGCCGGCCGGACTCGTCCTGCAGTCGGCGACGTCCTCGGCGGGCTCCTACGCCGGCGACACCTGGACGGTGGGCGGGCTCGCCGCGGGCGCCACGGCCACGCTGACCATCCGCGCCAAGGCCACCGAGGTCGCCGAGACCACCAACACCGCGACGGCGAGCGGCAAGGAACTGGACCTCGACCCGTCCAACGACAGCGACGGCGTCCGGGTCTGCGTCGACCCCGCGCCCGCCTGCCCGTACTGCTCGCCGGGGAAGGAACAGAAGAAGGCTCACCTGCTTCAGTCCTTCGGCCGCTGAGCTGATCCACCCCGCGGCGTCCCCCCGCGCCGCGGCATCCGGCCGCGCGGCAGGCGGCCGTCGGACCGGCCGAAAGTACGACCGCGAGAGAGACGAACCACGCTTTCGGCTCATGCTGGGTCAAGGGGCCGGCCTGAAGGCTTGACCCCATGCGAACTGAAGATCATCAAACCCGGGCGGCCGCGCCGAGCCGCCCGCGGATGGCCGCCCTGGACGTGTTACGCGGGTTCGCGTTGTGCGGGATCCTGCTGGCGAACATCCAGCCGATCGCCAACGCCGGAGCGGTCGTGCGGGGTTCGTCGGCGGCCCTGGAGAACCCGTGGATGGGGCTGTTCGTCGAGCAGCGCTTCTTCCCGATCTTCTCCCTGCTGTTCGGCGTCGGGTTCTCCCTGCTGCTGGAGTCGGCCACGGGCCGCGCCGCACGCCCGCGGCTGATCCTGCTGCGCCGGCTCTGCGTACTGCTGGCGTTCGGCCTGGCGCACATGCTGCTGTGGCGGGGCGACATCCTGACCATCTACGCCGTCGTCGGACTGGTGGTGCTGCTGCCCTCGACCTGGCTGCCGCGCCGGGCCGTGGCCGGCCTCGCCGCCGTGTTCGCCGCGGCGGCGGTGATCATGTACGGCGGCGGCACCATGCTCGTCCCCGGGCTGTTCCTGCTGGGCTCCGCGCTCACCCGGTACGGGGTGATCGACCGCATGGAGCGGTCGGCACGAGGTCCGGCCGTGCTGGGCCTGGTCTTCGCGGCGGGCGCCGCGCCCGCCCTGTGGTGGCAGGCCCGGTCGGGGACGGGCGGCCTCGGGGGCCTGGGGCTCGCCCTCTCGCTGGCCGTGCCGGGGTTGCTGGTCGCGGGGGTCTACGTGTGCGGCTTGCTCGTCCTGCTCAGGACGCCGCTCCGTCCGGTGCTGCGGGCGGTCTTCGAGCCGCTGGGCCGGATGGCGCTGACGAACTACCTGACCGCGACGGTCCTGGTCCTGGTCGCCGGCCGCCTCCTCGGCCTGCCGCTCACCTCGTCCTGGACGGCCGTCTTCCTGCTCGCGGGCGTCATCCTCGCCGTCCAGTGGGTGTTCTCGGCGCTCTGGCTGCGCCGGTACCGGCAAGGACCGCTGGAATGGCTGTGGCGCTGGGCCACCTGGGCCCACCGCCCGCCCTTGCGCCGCGCCGCCGCGTGACTCCCGAGGGCGTCGTACGGCGATCCCGGCGCAGGGCGTCGTGCGGCGACCCCGGCGGGGGTTGTCCTGCGGTGAACGCGGCGCGGGCGTGTGTGGTCAGAGCCAGCCGCGGGCGGCGGCTTCGACGCCGGCCTGGAAGCGGGTCTCCGCGCCGAGCGTCGCCATGATCGTCGCGATCCTGCGGGTGGCGGTCCGCGCGCTGACCCCGAGTTGCCGGGCGATGGCCTGGTCCTTCAGGCCCGCCTTGAGCATCTGCAGCAGGAGCAGGTCCTCCTCGCTGGGCTCGCCGGCGTCCCGCGCGGCCTCGGGGGCCGCGCGTCCGGCGGTGATCGGCACGGCCCGTTCCCAGTACGCCTCGAAGAGCTCGATGAGGGCGTCCAGCAGACCCGACGGGTGTACGACGGCCAGGCTGTCGTAGATGCCGCCGACCAGCGGGACGAGCGCGATCCGCCGGTCCATGATGCGCAGTTTGAACGGCAGGCTCGGCAGCAGCCGCGCCTGCTCGCCGATGGCGGCCAGCCTGAGCACGGTGTCGAACCGGCCCGGCCGGTCCATGGACTCCGGGCAGTACACCGAGCGGACGTCGACCCCGCGCGAGATCATCGCCCGGGTGCTCGCCATCTCCGTCTCGTTGGTCTCCGGCTCGCCGTTCGCCCATTCTAGGTAGGGCGGTTTGTCCAGCACCCACATGTGGGTGCCGATGGACCGGGTCAGCTCGTCCACCCGCTGGTTGACGGTCGCGCGGCCCGACAGCACCTCGACCAGCCTGCCGGGATCGGTGCGAAGCCGGCCCGCCTGGTACACGTGGGCGAGGTCCTCCACCACGTCCTGCACCCGGCTGAAGGCCGACTCGATCTCCAGCCGGCGCCGGTTCACCAGCACTGGCAGCGCGGTGCGCGGTCCGACCGGCTGGTAGCGACCGGCCGCGACCCGGCGGGCCAGTCCGAGGGTGGTGAGCCGCGTCATGGCGTGCCGCACGCGGGATGCTCCGGCGCCGAGCGAGACGGCGATCTCGGCCACTCCTTGGTCGCCGTGGTCGAGGAGCGCGCGGTAGACGCGTTCCTCGAACTCCTTGATCCCCAATGCGTCCAACACGGGCGTGCTCCCATGTGGTCGTTCTATACACATCTGGCGTGTTTCGCCACATTGGCGAAACTGGTCACAAGGGTATCTGGACAACCATTCGTCGCGCGACGTTCACTACCTCTGCCGCCATCGGCGTCGCTCCCACTCCTCACGTCACATCCCTGCGACGGCGCGCGGTGACCCCCACACGGCCCTCTCGCCCCCCGGAGAAACCAAGGTGACCTTGACGTCACGCAGAACCCCCGCCGCCTACGGTGCGCTGGCCCTCACGGCCCTCGCGCTCGCGGTGGCGACGGTGCCCACGCCGGCGACGGCGTCCGCCAACCCCCCATCACCGACCCCCGTACCCTCGGCCGTCGCCTCGCAGGTGGCCGGCGGCCGCTACCTCGTGACCCTGGCGGACAAGCCCCTCGCCACCTACGAGGGCGGCGTCGACGGCATCGCCCGCACCAAGCCCACGAAGGGCAAGAAGGTCGACGTCGACTCGGCGGACGCCAAGCGCTACCGCGCCCACCTCGCCGGCCGGCACGACGCGGTCGCCGCCACCGTGGGCGCCAAGGTCCTGCGGCACTTCGCCGTCGCCGCCAACACCTTCGTGGCGGACCTGACCGGCGCGCAGGCGCTCAAGCTGATGACCACGCCCGGCGTCGTGTCCGTCGTCCCCAACAGGCTCCACAAGCCGGCCGACGACCGCGACTCCACCGACTTCCTCAAGCTGTCCGGCCCGGGCGGCCTGTGGTCGGCCCTGGGCGGCACCGCCAAGGCGGGCAAGGGCATCGTCATCGGCGTCATCGACACCGGCGTCTGGCCCGAGAGCGCCTCGTTCGCCGCGCCGGCCCTGGACGCCACCCCGCCCGGCGCGGACGACCCCCACCGGCCGTATCTGCAGGGCACCACCACCGTGATGCACAAAGCGGACGGCGGCACGTTCACCGGCGCCTGCCAGATCGGCGAGGGGTTCACCGCCGACCTGTGCAACCGCAAGCTCATCAGCGCACGCTCCTTCAGCGACGGCTGGGCGAGCGTCGTCCCGCCGGAGCTGCGCGCCGACTACCTCTCGCCACGTGACGGCCAGGGCCACGGCACCCACACCGCGTCCACGGCCGCGGGGAACGCCGACGTCGAGGCCAAGGCGGGCGGCATCGACTTCGGCAAGGTCTCCGGGGTGGCCCCGGGCGCCGCGATCGCGGTCTATAAGGCCCTGTACCAGGGCAAGACGGCGCAGACGACCGGCGGCATGGAGCAGGACCTCGTCGCGGCCGTCGACCAGGCCGTGGCCGACGGCGTGGATGTGATCAACTACTCGGTGGGCGGCATGTTCGAGTCCGACGCCACCGACCCGATCCAGCTCGCCTTCCTCAACGCGGCCGCGGCCGGCATCTTCGTCTCCGCGGCGGGCGGCAACAGCGGGCCCGACGCGAGCTCGCTGGACAACACCGCGCCGTGGCAGACCACGGTGGCCGCGAGCAGCGTCGCCCCGTACAGCGCCGGCGTCGTGCTCGGCGACGGCAAGAGCTACACCGGCGTCAGCACCACGGTCACCGCGACGGTGGGCCCGAAACCGCTGGTGCAGGCCGTCGCGGTGAAGAACGCCTCCGCCACGACCAGCGACGCGACGCTGTGCTACCCCGGCAGCCTGGACCCGGCGAAGGCCGCGGGGAAGATCATCGTGTGCGACCGGGGCGTCAACCCGCGGGTCGAGAAGTCCGCCGAGGTCGTGCGGGCCGGCGGCGCCGGCATGGTGCTGGTCAACACCTACGACCAGGACACGGACGGCGACCTGCACACGGCGCCGACCGTGCACCTGAACACCCCTGACGCGACGACGGTGCGGACGTACGCGGGCACCGAGGGAGCGCAGGCCACCCTCGTCCCCGGCGGCGCGCCCATCCCGTACCCGCAGATCGCCGGCTTCTCCTCGCGCGGACCGTCGCTGATGAACGACGGCGACCTGATCAAGCCGGACATCGCCGCGCCCGGCATGTCCATCCTCGCCGCCGTGGCGCCGCCGACCAACAGCGGGCACGACTTCGACTTCTACTCGGGCACCTCGATGGCCGCGCCGCACATCGCCGGCCTGGCCGCGCTTTACCTCGGCAAGTACCCGACGATGTCGCCGATGGCCGTCAAGTCGGCCATGATGACCACCGCCGGCGAGATCAAGACCGCCGCCGGCGGGACGAGCACCGACGTCTTCGCGCAGGGCTCCGGCGAGGTGAACCCGTCCAAGATGTTCGACCCCGGCCTGGTGTACGACTCGGGCGAGCAGGACTGGCTCGGCTACCTCGAAGGCCGCGGCGTCGACACCGGCACCGGAGCGGCCGCCGTCCAGACCAGCCAGCTCAACTACCCGTCCATCGCGATCGGCCGGCTCCTCGGCGAGAAGACCGTCACCCGCAAGGTCACCGCGGTGACCCCGGGCGTGTACCACGGCAAGGTCGACGTCCCCGGGATCACCACCAAGATCAGCCCGCACACGCTGAAGTTCGACAAGGCCGGGCAGACCAAGGAGTTCACGGTCACCTTCGCCCTGAAGTCCGGCGCGTCCGGGCAGACCGAGATCGGCTCGCTCACCTGGACCGGCGCCGGCACGACCGTGCGCAGCCCGATCGCGGTCACCCCGTACGCCGCGGTGGCCCCCGCCACGGTCAACGGCAGCGGCGACTCCGGGACGGCCACCTTCGCGGTCACCCCGGGCGTGCGGAAGTTCCCGATCAAGGGACACGGGTTCGCCGCCGCGGCGCCGATCGCCGGCTCGGTGGCGTCCACGGTGAACGACGCGGAGCAGGACTACAAGATCACGGTGGCGCCGGACACCAAGGCCATGCAGCTCACCGTGCGGCCCGACGACCCCGACGCCTCACTCATCACGGCGCTGTTCTACCAGCCGGACGGCGGCACCGAACTCGGCCTCCGCTCCGAGTTGATCGGCGTCTCGGCGTACGCGAACGACGCCACGCTGAGCGTGCCGCAGCCGAAGGCGGGCACCTACGTGCTGGCGGTGGTCACGTTCGGCGAACTGCCGGGGACCACGACGACGACGTTCGGCCTCCAGGCCAACTTCGTCACCGCCAAGGGCGGCGTGGGCGAGCTGACGGTGTCCCCGGCCCACTCCTCGGTGACGCCGGGCACGCCGCTGGACGTCACGGTCTCGTGGTCCGGCCTGACCGGCGGCGCCCGCCACACCGGGTACGTCGAGTACCCGAACGGCGCGGGCACCGTGGTGACCGTCAACTGACAGCGGCCGCGGGGTCGCGTCTCTGAGCCCGCACCCGCCGGCGGAAGGCCTCTCCCCTGGTCGATGGTTCCAGGGGAGAGGCCTTCCGCACGTGCGAGCCGGGCCGGACGCCCGCCGGACGCCCGCCGGACGGTCGGCGGACGGTCGGCGGACGGTCGGCGGACGGTCGGCGGACGGTCGGCGGCGCGGTGGATCATGAGGGGTCCACTCGGGTATGGAAGTCGCGTACGGCTACGTGAGAGCATCGATGACGGTTCAGTAGTCCCTCACGGGGCCGTGACGGTCCAGGTGCGCCCTGGAGAACAGGCAGAGCCCATGGATGCGCTCCCCCTCGCGTCGCCCCCGCTACCCCGGCGGGACGAGGCCGAACGATGTGCGACCACAGAGTCCGGCCGGCGTTGCGTCCTGCCCGTCGACCACCCCGGCGACCACGTGTACCCGCCGCGGTCGAGACTCTGACCCGGCGGCGGCCTCGCGGCCCGTCGCCGGCCAGGCGGGCCGGCGCGCGCGGGTGACGGACGAACTGAACGCGATGGCGATGAACCATGCCGCCGGCGGTGTCGGTCCCCGTCCGGGCGCGCCGGGCGTGCTTGGATACGCGGGTGGGCACGGGTGAGATCGGTGCCGGCGGGCCGGGCGTCGAACGGGCTCGCGGCAGGATGGCGGGCGCCCGGGTGGCGCGGCTGGCGACCGTCGGCGACGACGGCCGTCCGCACCTCGTGCCGGTGACGTTCGCCCTCGACGGCGAGCGCGTCGTCACCGCCGTCGACCACAAGCCGAAGTCGGGAACGCGGCTGCGCCGTCTGCGGAACATCCAGGTCAACCCGAACGTGTGCGTCCTGGTGGACCACTACGACGAGGACTGGACGACTTTGTGGTGGGTCCGGGCGGACGGCTTCGCGACCGTCGTGGAGCGGGGGGACGAGCGCGTTCCCGGACTCGTCGCTCCACTTGTCCAGAAATATCCCCAATATCGTGATCGGCCGCCCGAGGGGCCGGTCATCTTGATCGAGGTGACGCGTTACTCCTTCTGGTCCTCCCTGGCCGTACCCGAAGCAACCGAATAAGATTCTGATATGCGGATCTTCGCCGGACTCGACGAACTGAAGGCCGCCACCGGTGAGCACCTGGGATACACCGAGTGGCGAGAGGTCACCCAGGAGCAGGTCAACCTGTTCGCGGACGCGACCGACGACCACCAATGGATCCACGTCGACGCGGAACGGGCCGAGAAAGGGCCGTTCGGCGGCACGATCGCCCACGGATACCTCAGTCTGGCCCTGCTCCCATCCTTCATGACGCGACTGTTCCGGGTCGAAGGGCTGAAGATGGGCATCAACTACGGGCTGAACAAGGTCCGCTTCCCCGCGCCGGTGCCCGTGGGCGCGCGCATCCGGGCCGGGGCCGAACTGCTGGACGTCAAGGGCACCCCGTCCGGTACCCTCTCCAGCCTCCGCGTCACGATCGAGGTGGAAGGCGAACGGCGACCCGCCTGCGTCGCCGAATCCCTCTCCCTCTACATCCCCGAGTAACCCGCCCCTTCGCCCCGCTCACCGCGCCGCTCCGCCCGGTAGGGGCCCGCTCGCGCTGGGCGTCGCCACCCGCCCACACTCGCGTCACCGTGTAACCCAAGACCCCCGCCCCGACCAGTAGCCGGCACGCCCCACACAGCGAAGTCCAACGACAAGACGCAAACGCCACCGCTACAACGAAAGAAGTCCGAGGCGCCAAGGAGATACAAGACGTCAACCTTCAACACCGGAATGGGAGTTCGGCGTGTACTCGCCAGCCGTCCTGGTACGGCCCGGCCGTCACCCAGCCGCCGATCTTCTCCGCGCGTCGCCGCATGGTCTCCAACCCTAGGTGGGCTCCCCGAGAGGCCGGCGGTTTGCCGTTCATCGGACTGTCCACGGTCACGGTCAGCAGCCCAGGGTCGTAGGCCAAGACCACGGTGGCATGCGCCGTTCCGTGTTTTAGGGCGTTCGTCATCGCTTCCTGGATGATCCGCATACCGGCGAGATCGACGGGATCGGGCAGCATCTGCGGTGATCCGGCTACGTGAAGACGTATGGTCAGACCGCACTTACGGCATGACTGCACCAGGTCGGCCAGACTGGGGCGCGGATAGTCGTACTGCGTGCGGAGCAACGTACGGGTCAACTCGGCGACGTGCTGTGAGTGCGCCCGCGCGACCACCGCCTTGTGGCGCCGCCGCCTGAGCAGCGCCGCGACGATGACCACGGCGCCGAGGCAGGTCAGCACGATGGCAACGGCGACCTGCGCCGAGTAACCTGTGCCGAACAACCCTGGCTGCTGGTTCATGCCTTCAATCCGCGGGTCCTGACCCTTGCGAGCCACCTCGTGTGATCGAGATGGTTCATTGCCGCCCCCGGATCGCGCCACGCCCACGAACGCGAAACTTTGCAGATGTATCGTCCGATTTAAAGACCTTTCGCACTCCCTTCCCCACACCACCCCCCCTCGCCGCCCCGCCCCACCATCCCGACCTGACTCACCCACCACCCCTTGACCTGCCCGCGCCACGCCGCGTTGCCAGCAAGGACCCTGTTCCTCCCGCTCGGCCGCCTCGCTCCACGACCACCAGGTCGCACACGCACACGATCGCCGATGTCCCGGTCCCTGACGGCGGTGCCTATGCTGATGGACGTGGACGCGAATTTCCGGGAGGGCACCTTCCAACTGCAAAGCGAGTTCATCCCGCTATGCGATCTGCTGAAGGTCTGCGACATCGCCGAGACCGGCGGGGTGGCCGGTCTGCTCATCGTCGACGGCGAGGTCATGGTGGACGGCCAGGTAGAGCTCCGCAAACGAGCCAAGATCCGCCCAGGCCAGGTGGTCAGCGGCGACAACTTCGAAATCCACGTCGAGTCCGCCCCCTAGCCCTCTCCACCTGATCGCCCGTACTGCGCCGCGCTGCGGCGGTCACCCCGGTCGGCAAACATCCCCGAGCGCCGACCCCACCACCGCCGGTCGAACGTCCCCGAGCGCCGGCCCGGCCACCGCCCGGTCGAGCGTCCCCGTAGGCCCCGCCACCGAAGTACCTGCCTGATCGCCACCAGCAACTGGCGATCACCCGAGCTACGCGACGGCACCCCCGCCCGGCGCCCGCCCCGCTCCCTCCGCCGACCCGCCCCTCCGACCACCTCCGCCACGACCCACCCCGAACTCCTCCCGATATCGGTTCGGCACACCCCTGAAGACCCGCTATGCTTATCGAGGCAAGCAGGCGGCCGTAGCTCAATGGATAGAGCATCTGACTACGGAATATATCGCCATAAGCGACGTCCGACCTTCCGTTTGACCAGGAATGCATTTAGCGACGTACGCCAGGAATCAGACGCTTAAACGAGGCCTCCCATGTGGGGGCCTTTTCTCATTCCGGGGCGTTCTCGGGCCGGCCGACGTAGGTGCCCATGGACGGCACCGTCCAGACGAGGCCGCGCCTGCGCAGCTCGGCGACGGTCTTACGCGCCGTGCCGCGGGCAATGCCGTACTCCTCCACAATCGCCCGCTCAGAGAGGAGGTAGCCGGCCGGGTACTCGCCGGCCTCGATGCCCTTGGCGATCAGGTCGGCGACCTGTACATACGGCGGCACGCCTGGACGCTCGCCCCACTCCACCATGGCGCGATGGTAGGCGTCCGTGCGCGTCCATGCCGGTCCATGGACGTCCATGGACCGGAGTGGACCGGGGTGGACCGGGGTGGTTAGGGGTGGACCGGCGTGGGGATGAAGCTCGCCACGGCGCGGTGGTGCGGCATCACACGCACCACCGCGTCACTTCGCCTCCAGCAGGGCGAACCACTGCCGGACGGTCTTGACGCACCACTCCTGGGCCTCGGAGACGTCGTTCTTCCGCGCGATCGGAAAGCGATGGTCGACCACGAGTAGGACGCCCGCTTCCCAGCCTGGACCGACAGGGGCCACCCAGCACACCTTGGCGCCGCCAACCCAGCCGACCTGCCCCCACCGGTACTTGCGGGACGGCTTCCACGTGATGGCCGGGCCCGGCGGTCCCTCGCCTGCGTCCGCCGGGTCCGGAGTCGAGGGGGGCGGGCGGTCACCCCTGGCCATCGGCGGCCGCTCTGAGGATGTGCGGCGCCATCTTCGACAGCGCCTCCTGGGCGGCGATGCGCATGCACACGCCCGGCAGGTCGTCGCCGTCGACGGTGCGCCACGTTCCGGCGTCCTCGGCCTGCTGGTCGAACGGCTGCTCGCGGGTCGCCCAGTAGCGGCCGCGGTCGGACCGGAAGATCCTCCAGCCGGTCGCCGTCTCGTCCAGGGTGGGGGGCCTAAACTCGCTCACGGGTCGCACCTCCGCTGTGCGATCAAGGGCCCGTCGCGGTGGTAGCACACCCGGCGGGCCCGCCACGTCACGCCACCTACACTCCACACTGAGTGACAGTCTTGTGACTCTCCATGAGGGGCAGGGTACATCGCCTGTACCTACCTGTCACCACCTGTACCTACCCGGTGAGCATCGTCCCAGGTCACCTAGGGTCGAGCTGTGAGCATCGACCTGCTCGGGCCCGAACCGATCTACCGGCAGATCGCGGCCGTCATCACCGAGCGGATCACGACCGGCGTCTACTCCCCGCTGCGCGCCATCCCGTCCGAGGCGGCCCTCGGCGAGGAGTTCGACGTCTCCCGGAACACGATCAGGGCGGCGATCCGCCTGCTCGGCCAGCAGGGATGGGTGACCACCGTGATGGGCCGCGGCACGTTCGTCGTCGCGAAGGAGTCCTGGCCGGCCGAGGACTGAGCCGGGCATGACGAAAACGCCCCCCGCCGGCCTCCGAAGAGGACGGACGGGGGGCGTCTCGGTCTCGTACGCGTGGATCCTGGTGCTGGCCTTCAGGCTAGACCCGGCGCGCCTCGAACGAGCTCACGTTGCGGGCGCTGGTGTACACCGGCTTCTTACTGGTGAGGCCGAGCGACAGCAGGAACGAGCCGATGGCCGGCTGGTACTTCTCGACCACGCGGGCGAGGGTGTAGTAGACGCCGGTCACGACGACGGTGACGATCTCGGTGACCGCGCCCTCGGGCAGGCTGAAACCGATCTTCGCGGCCTGGGCGAGAAGCACGCCGGCGATGACCGGGACGACGGTGCGGAGGATGGACGCGAGCATGAGGACTCCTCAGGGTGGGGGATGACGCATGACGCATGTGACGCCGAGCTCGGTATGAGCGCTTCGCGTGCGCGCGCGTAAGGCGATAAACAGGGGAAATCTGTCATCCGTCACCAGGGAAGCGATGACGGATGAGTTCTTGCAGGTCAAACCGGGAATTTGGGCGATGACGGATCCGTCACGGGGCGACGAGCGTCGGCCACGTCTTCGGGCCGACGACGCCGTCGACGTCGAGCTTCTTCGCCGCCTGGTGGGCCTTCACCAGCTCGACGAGCTGCGTGTCGAACCGCGTGGATTCGAGCCATCCCTTCAGGTTCTCCGGCGCGCCGTACGCCGACGCCGGGACGCGGCCGCGGGCGAACAGGTTGGCCCGGACCGTCTTCACGTTGAAGTTGTCGTCGCCGAGGCCGAGCGTGGGCAGGTCCTTCACCATTTCCTCCGTCCAGCTGGCCGGCGCGGACGCCGGGGTCGTCTCCTCGCCGCGCACCATGGCCATGAAGTCGTCCCACGGGAAGGCGCTCCCGGGGTCGGTGTGGTCGGTCTGGCCGAAGGCGCGGGACACATCCACGTGGCCGCAGATGCCCCGCTTCCCAGCGCGCACCTCGGCGACCGTCAGGCGGCGCAACGGCACGTCCCAGCGGGCCGCCACGCGCCGCACGAGCCCCGCGGCGAGACGCAGCATCTCCTGGTGGTCGTCGTCCTCCCAGCGCGACGACGCGCCCTTCTGCGGGTCGCACAGCTCGACGCCGATGCTGCCGGTGTTCGGCGGCGCGTGGTAGGCGACCACGTTCTCGCGGAGGCAGGCGACCACCTCGCCGGGGTCGACGACGTAGTGGGCGCTGCCGCCGGCGCCCGCGGTCTGGAAGTACCGTCCGACGGCCTGGGCGCCGCCGCGTACGCACGGGGACACGGTGCCGTGGATGACGATCCGGCCTACCCCGCTTTGGCCGCCGCCGTGCTTGCGGGCCTCGATGTACTTCACGGCCCCTCCTTCCGGTCGCGCCGTTCAGCGATGACGGCGCGGATGATGATGAGCAGCCGCCACGCCAGGACCCACGGCAGCAGCGCGAACGCGACCAGGCGGACGATGACGAACCATTGCGAGTCGCCGGTGATGAGCCGCAGCGCCCACAGGTCCAGGGGAACGGCGACGACGGCCATGTAAGAGAACAGGTGCCGGCCGAACGGGTGCTGCCACCAGCGGTGGAAGATGCCGTAGACGACCGGGGACGCGGTGGCGAGGAACGCCGTGATGACGATGAGGACGCTACCCGCGAGCTGGGTGGTCACCGTGGTCTCCCCTCACAGCCCGCTCGAACAACTCCCGGAAATGGTTGGCGTCGCGATGCTGCCTGTGCGCCTCGCTGAGGCGGTGGATTTCCGGCCAGCGGCCACGTTCCTCGGCCAGTCCCTGTTCGCTGGCCTGGCGGGCCCTGCGGGCCTCGGCGAGCTCCTGTGACGAGTGGGGGTCGGGCTTTGGTTTACGGCGCCACCGGATCACCGCGCGACCCCTCTCCCCGCTCCCCGGTGCCTGCGGCGCGCAGGGCCCGGATCGCCTGGTCGGTGGTGCGCGCGTACTCCATCAACTCGCCGAGCTGCTCGCTCTGCACGGTGCGGGCCGCCATCTCGGTCTGCCATGCCGTCTTGTACTCGACGGCGAGCGCATCCTTGTCCTTGAGGCGTTCCTCAAGGATGGCCAGCCACTTATCGACGGTCCACCGGGGGACCATGAAGCCTCGGAAGACGAGCATGACCGCGAGGCCGACGATGGCTCCGGCGCCGGCGCCGGGAAGCCATGGGATCGTGCTCGGGTCCACACGTCTCCTTCGGGGTAGTGGTGGTGGCGCCCGCCCGCGTCCGGTATCCCCATGCCGACGTTGCACCAGCGAATGGACACAGGCGGGCACGAACGGGGGTCAGGACATCAGGCCGGCGTTGATGAGCGCTGTGCGGATGGCGTTGAGAACGTTCTTGACGTCGACCAGGCCCTCGTAGATCTGCTGGGCCCACGATGAGCTGTAGGAGCCTGGAGCGTTGCCGGAGGTGATGGCCCCGGCGGCGTCTACGTGCGCGGCGACCGGGACTTCCGGGAGCGTCGAATACGAGCCGACCGGGGTGTGCACGCGGATGACGGAGCCGTCGAACTGGAGGACGGCACCGCCCGACGGCGTGCCCGGACTGCCGGTCAGCGGGATGAAGAACGCCGTCGAGGCTTGGGTGACCGGCACACCCGTGACCCTCTTCACCTCGGCGGCCAGGGCGTCGATCTGCCGCTGCATGTTGCGCAGGATCTCGGTCTGATCGGCCGGGAACTGGTTGAGTGTCACGTCAGCGCCTCCTGGTCGGTGGTGAGGGTGAGCCGGTCCTTGCCGCCCGACCCGCGTTCCGCGGGTGCCAGCTCCCAGCCGATGATCCGCTGCCGGAGGTTGAACGACGCGCCGCCCTCGTCGGTGGGCGGGAACCACGGGTTGTCGAGGATGAACCTGGCCCAGTCGCCGCACGAGTTCGGGGTGAACGTCGACTCGGCTCCGAGTAGGACGGTCACGCTGAACGTCGACGGGGCGCCGCCGGCGCGGGCCGCGGCGTAGTCCGCGTAGTCCTGCACGACCTGGGCGTCCGTCGAGGCCCCCGGGTGGTTGATGCGCAGATCGTAAATCGGGTAGCCGGCGGCGACGTGCTCGGTGGTGATGAGGGTCGACCGGACGGGTTCGCTACTGGAGGTCACGTCGTCCGCGGGTGGGGTTCCGCCGACGACGCCGATCCGGGTGCCGCCGCGCAGCGCCGATGTTTCAATGCTCCAGGCGACGATGTCGCCGCCGTCGTCGCCCTCAGTGAACACGTGCTCGGCGTCGGTGTTGGAGATTCTCGGCGCGCCGAGTCTCACCAGGCGCTGGATTGCCCCGTCGGCGACAGTCGGGTTGACGACGTACTCCAGGCCACCGCCGGCCTTGGCGTAGGTCTGGAGCAGCTGCCCGTACGGGGTGCCGGTGTCGTCGGCGATCAGCGGCCGGGACACGCCCGCCGTCCCCGGGGTGCAGACCAGGCCGAGGTTCGATCCGGTGGTCTGCATGTCGGCGATGACGGCGCGGAACACGTCCAGCAGGTCGCCGTCGAAGTCGGGCGGGGTGGTCGGGTAGATGCGCTGCCAATGGCCGTCCAGGGTGGTGCCCTGGAGGCGGACGCCGACGCTGCGTTCGGTGCGGGCGGGGGCGTGGTCGGTGAGCCAGTGCATGCCCCACAGCTCGCCGCCACGCCAGGAATGCACGACGAGCCGGCCGACACCGGAGGTGAGCTCCGCGCGATCCCGGGGGATGATCTCGGCGAGCTGGTCGGCCTCATACCGGGACGGCAGAGGCACGAACCCTGACCACGGGGTGTCCTGGCCGATACGCCGGCCGAACCTGACCTGCCGAACGGTGGGCAGGTCGCCGCGGTACTGTCCGGTCAGGTAGTCGTGCACGGTGTAGCGGATCTCGGCGTCGCCGACGGTCGGGGTGAACGCCGGGAACGTCGGCGGTGTTGGCGGTGGGCCGCCGCCCGGCGTGCCGGTCTTCGAGCCGACGATGAGGGTGAAGCCGACGTAGTTGCGCAGCCGACCGGCGCCGGTCGAGAACGCGGCCTCGCCCACCGGCGACGAAGACACCAGGGTCCGCGTGGCCAGTGCCGAGGCCACAAAGATCCCGGCATGCTGCGCTGCTTGGAGCTGGTACCCGGCCGGGGCGCCGAGCGTGACGTCCAGGGCGGTGTCACTCGGCACCCCGGACACGTACCGGATCTCCAGGCTGGACGCCGTGTCAGGGGTGATGCCGGGCGTGGACGGGGCGCTGATGACGCTGACCCCGGGCTGTGAGGTGACGGCGACCTGGACGGCGCTGATGTCGGCGCTCTTGACGGCGAGGATCGCGAAGGTGCAGTCGGCGAAATCCTCGGGCGCTGGAACGGAGTAGGTGGCCGGGTCGCTGCTGGTGAGCGTCTTCTTCCACACTCGTGCGCCGCCGTTGTCGACGCCGGTCACCTCGGCGATCGGCGTCCCCCAGCCGCCGGACGGCGGGCCGAGCCGGCTGATGGGATTCACCCAGGTCGAGGCGAACAGCAGCAGCGTGTCGCCGGCGACGGCGTCGTCGGGACGGGCGATCGTTCCGGGCCCGTCGGAGATGGCGACCGAGATGTCGCGGACGTCAGCGGGCACGCGCGCACCTCCTACCGGTCCAGATCAGATCCACGCGTCGCGCCACAGCACCGTTGCCGATGGCGCGCCGCCCTCCTGAGTGAGGTACTCGATGGTCGTGGTACCGCGGCCGAGGACCCACGAGCCGACGGCCACCGACGCGCCGGTCAGGTACCGCACCTTGGAGACCCCGCCGATCGTCGCCGTGTTGTGCTCGGGGTCGATGATCAGGGTTTCGTCGTCGCCTACCTCCAGGTCGAACTCGACGACCCGCAGGACGGAGCGGCCGTCGCCGAGGATCTGCTCGGAGGTGAGTGTCGGCCCGTTCGCCGGGCCGGGGACGCGCACCAGCGGCCGGGTTTTGCGGTTGCCCGCGTTGTACACGTCCACTGCCATCCCGTCGGGGATGGTCGCCGAGTGCAGGGTCCGCGAGTACAGGCGAGGGTCCGACAGCTCCCACTGGACGACCGCTTCGACGCGGCCGACGCGGAACCGGCGTTCGATCGGCGCGGCACGGCGGATCACCGCGCCCCGGCCGATGTAGATGGTGTCCATGACGCGGATCGCGAGCGGCAGCTCCTCGTCGGCCTCGGCTGCGGGCAGGCCGTTGAGGAAGTCCAGCGCCGCCTGTTCCATCTCCTCCGGCCGCGCCTTGATCCTGGTGGTCAGGGTGATGATGCGGGCTTGCGGCAACTTCTTGCCGGAGATGGCGCCGTCGGCGGTCGGGTGGGGGACGTTGCCGTTGTCGAGGGCGGGCAGGTCGACGGCCGCGCCGTCCAGCTGCACGAACGGGTAGGGGGTGCCCGCGCCGAGCTTGAAGCCGTTGAAGCTGAGCTGGCCCGGCGCGTCGAGGTCGTCGCCGGCGTTGATGGGGACCGACACCGTGGGGGCGGGCACGGACCAGGGGGCGGCGATCAGCGGCGCCGAGACGTCGACGTTCTTGAAAGCTGCGACCGTCGGGCTGGGCATGGACCAGGGGGCGGAGATCAGGCCGGCGTCGACAGGAGTGACCGGGTCGCCCGTGTAGACGTCAGGTGTCGGCACCGACCAGGGGGCGGCGATGGGCGCCGGGGCGGTGCCCACGCCGGTGGACACGCCCGGGGCGGGCATGGACCAAGCGGCGGCGATGGGGTCGGGTGTGGCCTCGGCTGGGATGGACAGCGGCGTGAGCCGCTTGGGCCGGCCGGGACGCCAGGAGATGCCGGGGTCGTCGTCGGTGGCCGCCCCGGAGCCGCCCGACAGCGTCTTGCCGCCGCCGGAGTAGTCGGTCGTCTCCGTCTTGATGAGCGGGTACCACCCGGCCAGGCCGGAGGTCCGCCGCGGCATGTGCGACCACGCCTCGGCTTCCAGCTCGGCCTGGCTGAGAGCCGCGGTCCAACGGCGGAGTGCGGAGATGGAGCCGTTGAGCCACTGGCTGTCGTACTCGCTGTCGCCGAGGCGGAATACGTCGTGCTCGATGGTGGTCGAAGTGCTCCACGTCGCCACGGTGAAGCTGGTGTCGGTAGCGGCGCGGCTGACCATGACGCCGTTGGCACCGTTGACGGCGACGCCGAAGAAGTACCAGGTGCCGACGGTCAACGCCCGGGAAGTGAGAACCTCGCCCTGTTCGACGTACTGCATCGTGGTGCCGTCGAACGAGGTTTGCAGGAGGGCATCGCTGTCGAAGGAGTCGTTGTCGAGCGCCCACGCGGTCGCGACGTCGTTGCGGTCGACGGCGAGTCTGACCCAGCAGGCGACGCTGAAGGTGGTCTGCGCGCCGAGGCTGATGGTGCGCGTGTACGCCTGCCCGTCGCCTGAGAACCTGACCGCCACAGCTCACCGCCTCAGCTGTCGGAGTAGGAGAGCCGGACCTCGACCAACGCGGCATCGTTGGTCATGGTGTCGTTGGCGTGGCCGCCGAGGCGCGACACCTTCAGCCAGCACTCGTCCCCGGCCGCGATGGAGTCGAGGTTGCTGACGGTGACGGTGGCCTTGTGCAAGCGCTTGGACGTCGTACCGAGGTGGGTGTCATCCACGGTGAGCGCGGTGGCGAAGGCCTTCGTCTCGGCGTCCTGGCTGTCGGATTCCGGGGTGATCGCGGCGAGGGCGACCTCCCAGCGGACCACGCCTGTCGTGGCGTTGGTCGCGTACCAGATTAGTTCGCACGTGATGTTGCCGCTGCCGTAGTTGACAGCCTCGAAGCGGAAGTACGCCGTCTCGGTGGCGCTCGCGTCGTACAGCAGGCGGGTGACCGGGAAGTTCGTGCCGTTGACCCTGTCGTACGCGGGGAAGGCGCTGCTGAGGAATTGCGCCTCCTCGGGGACGAGACTCAGACGGACGGTTGCCATGGTCGCCCCCTCACGGTGTCAGGTCGAGGTTGGCGATGCCGTTCGCGTGCCAGGTCACCAGGAAAGTTCCGTCCTGGGTCTCCTTCACCACGCCGAACCACGTCGCCGAGATGAGGCGATCGGACACCGCGTCCGCGTAGATGATCAGGCCTTCGGCCTCGAACGTCGAGTTGTCGATCTGGATGTTGTCGGCGTCCCAGCGCATCGACCCAGAGACCGCGGCCAGCGTGGTGCCGGTGAGCAGCGGACCGGCCGTCGGGTAGTTCGCGCCGGACGACTCGCCGGAGTTCCACGGAGACGACCCGTAGGCGGTGTCCGTGTCGAAGTTGGGGGTGACGCTGGACCCCCAGAACGCGGCCTTGTGGGTTTCGGCGGTGAGGTCGATGCCGAGGTTGCTCGCGTCCCACTGGTCGATGTGGGTGGCCACGAACAGGCCGGACGCGGACCACGCCATCAGGCACCTCCGATGGACTTGGTGCGGCCCTGGCCGCGGATCGTCTTCGCCTGCACCTGCGCGTCGCCCCCGCGGGCCGGGGCGGGCGCGCCCTGGCCGTCGGCGAACACGCCGTAGGTGGGCTCTAGGCGCGCCAGCTCGGCCTCGACGTACCGGCGCTCATCGGCGGTCAGCTCGCGACCGTCGACCTTGCCGGTGGCGAGGTGGCCGCGCAGCTCGCGCACCCGGGCGACGGTGCGGACGAAGGCGCGGAACTCGTGCATCCGCGCCATCGCGGCGCGGCGCGCTGCGAGGGTCTTCTCGGTGGGGTTCTCCTCGTACGCCTGCTTGGCCTCGGTGAGCTCCTCCTGGAGGTCCGCGCACGCGTCGAGCATGTCGGCCTCGCGGCGGGCTGCGATGGAGCGGGTCCGTGCGGTCGTCATGCGGGCACCGCCTTGCCGACGCCGGTGATGAGTGGGGCGTGGATCGTGACGTCCTGGTGGTCGCCCTTGCCGTCGCTGCGGTTGGTGGTCACCGTGATGGCGCCGGAGTCGGTGCGCTCGGTCACCTCGCGCCGCCGCCGGCCGCTCTCGTCGAGGCCCTCCCGGCGGACGGGCCGGGATCGGCCGGTGGCGAACTGGAGGGTTCTGATCTTCTCGGCGAACGGCAGTTCGCCGTCGTTCCCGGGCATGCGGAACCGCCTTTCGTCGCAGGTGGGGTCAGGGGGTAGCGAGGTACTTGAAGCCGAACTCGTTGCCGAGCCGGTGGGCGTCGGCTTCCTCGCGGATGACCGCGCCCGGCATGTTGACCGTGACCGACGGCCGGCCGCCGGCCGGGTTGTACGAGCCCGGGTCGACGTACCCGGCGCCGTCATCCTTCTTCTTCGGCTTGCCGCCCATGGTGTCGCTGAGCGTCCCGTAACCGTCGTCGAGGGTGTCGGAGAGGGTGCCGTAGTCGTCGCCCGCCTTGTCCCGCGAGGTGGGCGCCTTCTTCTTCGTCTGCCGCTGCGGATCCGGCGCGACCTCAGGGGCGATCGCGTTGACGTCCAGCCCGAATTTCGCGCCGCCGAGGAGGCGGGCGATCTCCCCGTCGGCGGCGTCGACGCCGAACAGGGTCGCGGACTCGCCGCCGCCCATCGCCTTGATGGCTTTCTTCTTCAGGGTGGCGGAGATCTGGCCCAGCTCGGCTTCCAGGACCGGGAGCCGTTCCTGCATGCCCTTCATGAGGCCGTCCATGAGGGCGTGGCCGGCGGGGACGAGGAGCTCACGGTCACGTTCGATGGGGCCTTTGTGGTCCTGAATGAACTGGGTGATATCCGCAAGGGAATCGCCCAGCTCCTTGACCTTGGACTTGATGCCGTCGATCAGTCCTTGAAGGATGGCCTTTCCGGCGCCGACGAGCAGCGTTCCGGCGTTGTCCCAGATCGCCTTCAGTTGCTTCGGGATTCCCTTGACGAACGCCTCTATTTCGTCCCACTTTTTCGAGGCCGCGTCTTTCATTTTGCCCCAGTCGAGACCCCAATTCTTCAGGATCTCCGTCAAAGCGGAATCGATGATATTGCGAATTCCCTTTGTCGCTCCGGAGACGATTTGCTTAATCCCGTCCCAGACGCCTTCCCAGTCGCCGGTCAGGATCGACTTCGCGGTCTTGAAAATGCCGCCGATCGTCTCGAAGAATCCGGACACGAAGCCGAGCACGACGTCCAAGGTGGTGGACGCCGTGTCCATGATCTCGTCGCCCCACTCGTCCCAGATGGCCGAGATCAGCTCGACGGCCTCACCGACCGCGTCGGCGATCGCGCCGAAGGTCTCGTCGTACTTCTCCTTCAGGCCTTCGAGGGTGTCCTGGTTGTCGGCGGCCCAGTCCTTGACCTTGTCGACGATGCCACCGAACGTCTCGCCGATCTTGGAGCCGAGTTCTTCGAGGTCCTCGTCAAGGTCGCCCGCCTGGAAGCCCGCCCAGAGTTCCTCCAGGGCGGGGAGCACCTCATTGCCGATGAACTCGGTGACGTTCTGGGCAAGACTGCGTTTGAACGCCTCGATCTTGTTGGAGGCTGTGTCGTTGAGGGCGTCGCCGGCCTTCGCCGCCGCCCCCTCGACCTTGCCGAGAGACTCCACGGCCGTTGTCGGGTCCATGGCGAGCAGCGCCTTGGACATGTCCTCGGACTTGGTGCCGAGGAGTTCCTGAGCAAGGGCGTAACGGACTGTTTTGTCCTCGACTCCGCGCAGCTTGTCGAGGATGGTGTCGAGCGCTTCACGGGCTACCGGCCCGCCTTCGGCGAAGGCTTTCGCCATCGCTCCGGCATCGAGGCCCAGTTCCTTCAGTGCGGACTTCGCCGTCAGATCCTGGACGCGGATATTCAGCTCTTTCAGGGCGTCCGCGGCAGTGTCGGAGTCGCGGGCGCCGCCCTGAAGCCCTTGCCGCATCAGGCCAAGCGCGTCCTGCGCGTTCAGCCCGAGGTCGCGGAACTGTGTGGCGTATTCGTTGAAAGTGTCGAGCAGGTCTTCGGATTTATCGACACCGAGTTGGGTGCCACGGACGATGACGTCGAAAGCCTCGTCAGCGCTTTTGGCCAGGCCGGTGCGCAGGAGTTGGGAAACGGCGCGGACGACGGCGGACACGTCCTCGTCCATGATCGTAGAGACATCGAGGGCGCGCTCAGTGATGCCCGTCAGGCTCTCTTCGCCGGCCTTGTTCATGCCGTCGAGCTGCTGGATGACGGCGGCCACCGCGTCGGTGACGTCCTCCATGGACTCGCCGTAGGCGTCGGCGTAGACGGCGCCTGCGACCCGGCCGAGCTTCTCGGCGTCCTTACCGAACGCGCCGACCTGGGCTTGAAGCTTGTGGACGGCAGACTCGGCGTCCATCGCCGACTCCAGGCCTTCCATGAGTGCCGCGCCGATCGCGGCGCCCGCGGCCGCCCAGCCGAGCCCCTTCAGGGTGGACATGAGCGTGCCGCCGATGTCGGGCATCCGGGACTTGCCGGTGTCCTCGACGCCGTCGCCGAGGCCCTCGCCGGCGTTCTCGCCCGCCTCCCGGGCCACCCGCTCGGCGTCGTCGAGGGTGCGGCGAAGCTCGTCGATCAGCTCGTCGCCGGCCTGCGCTCCGGCGCGCGCCGCCTCGTCGGCCAGCTCGCGCAGGGAGGTGCCGAGTGCGTCGCTGACGCCCTGGCCGCCGGTGCGGGCGTCGGACTCCATCTCGCCCATGCCGTCCTGGAAGCCGGACAACAGCCGGTCCAGGTCGCCCAGGGCGTCTTGGGGGTCCATGCCGTCGGCGATGGAGGCGGCGACCTTGGCGAAGCCGGAGGAGACGATCTGCTCCATCGACGACGTCGCGCGAGTGGTGTCGGACTGCATGCGCTGCATGGACTGCTGCACGGCCTGGACGCCGCTGGTGACGCCCTTGTCGTCGACGCTGGCGAACGCGACGAGTTCGCCGACCTTGAGGGCCATGTGCTACTCCTCGTCGACCTCGGGGCGTTCAGCGGCCGCCGCGGCGGCCTTCAGGGAGTAGGCGAGCCGGGAACGGAGGGAGAGGAGGGAGATCACCCGGAGGCGGAGCCACCGCCAGGACCGGGCCTTCAGGAGGCCGGGCTCTTCCAGGTCGATGCGGTAGTGCTCGTGCAGGTCGAGCTCTACGAGGTGCCAGCGGTCGAGGAGGTCTGGCCACTGCGGGCCGGCGGCGGCGGTTTCTTCCGGCTCCGCGTTGTACCACTCGCGGAGGCCGGTTTCCGGGTCGATCGGGCCGCCGCCGGGGTCCCCTGGCTCTCGCTGCTCTCCGTCGAGCTCGTCTCCGAGGCCGCCTGTGAGCGTTTTGGGTCGCCTCCCGCCTCCCAGAACGCCTGGGCGGCCTTCTCGCCGTAGACGACCCAGATCACGCCCGTCCGCCCTGCGACCTTAACGACGTCGAGCAGGACGCCGTCGGCGAGCATCTCGTCATAGGCGGGGCCGAGCACCTTGCGGTAAAGCTCGATCTCGCTGATGTCGTCGAGCTCCTCGTCGGGCTCCTCGTCGGGCTCCTCACTCTTCTCGACCTGGGTGAAGCGGGCGGTGAGCCGTAGCCCGAACTTGGCGTCTACGGCCGGGATCCTGTAGTCCTTGCCGCCGATGGGGAGTATGAGGGGTTCGCCGAGGAACTCGGCGACGGGGGCGAACCTGGGCATGGCGGGACGGTCTCCTACGCGGCGGTGAGGTCGGGGTAGGGGGCGAGCTGAGTGCGGGCGCCCTGACCGCCGAGGGTGAAATCGAACGGCTCCAGGTCGACCGTCGCGCCGCCGCCGCCGCCGTAGTCGACGGTGACGAGGCCTTGCCACGCGTCCGGGCTGCCGTCCTTCCTGAAGTAGCGGATCTCGACGTTGCTCCCGATGCCGACGAGGTTGCCGGCGTCGAGGATGGCCTGCTGGCCGGGGTCGGGGATGAAGGTGACGTCGCTGGAGGTGTCACGCTTGCGCTTGCCGGTGCACACCAGCGACCAGGCGCGCTGGGTGACCTGGGTGGAGGCCCAGCCGTCGTTGTCGAAGTCGGAGTCGTCCTGGGCGGTGCTGGTGATGGTTTCCTTCATCGACGTCATGCCCTTGACGGGGGTCCACGTCGGCGACCCGCTGGTCCCGGTGTTGACCTCCAGGGCCCAGTCCTTGGCCAGAAGCGAACGCGTTGCCATGCGGTATCTCCCCTTATCCGGGACGGTGGGTGGTGGCGTGGTGGGTGAGCAGGCGGTAGGAGTCGGCCCGCTCGAAGCGGCCGCTGCCGTCCTGGCCGAGGGGGGCGACGATGTTGCGCGTGCACAGCAGGACGCCGACGGCCGGGTGCTCGAAGCCCTGGAGGGCGTCGAAGACCTGGTCGGCGATGTCGTTGACGACGGTGATGTCGTGCGGGGTGCCGCGCATGCGCACCTGGAGGCCGAGCGTGCCGTCGGTGGACACCGGGTCGTCGGACGCCGTGTCGGTCCCATACGCCTGGAGTGCGATGGCGCGGTCGGGGGCCGGTGGGAGCGCGCCGAGGACGATCGGCACGTCGTCTTGGAGGAGTGCCGGCGGGGCACGCCATGTTCCGGCGCCCGCGGCGTGCAGCTGCTCGGCGAACGCGGTGAGAAGGTCGTTGGTCCAGCTCAAAGTCCCACCTCCTGTCACACTGAAAAAATGAGCGAGCTGGACGACATCGCGCAGCGCCTGAAGGCGATCGAGCACATTGACTGGTCGCAGCCGAAGAAGGTGTTCGAGCAGGCGGACGCGGCCGGACAGGTGGCGGTCGTTGAGTTCCTCCGGCACGCGGCCGAGGACATCCGGCGCCTGGTGGACATCGCTCGCGGCGGTGGCGTAGCGGCGCCGAGCGATGCAAGAGATGGCGGGCCCAAGATTCAGATCAATTTCTCGCCCCAGCCTCCCGGAGGCGCATATCCAGTACCTGTCCTCCCGGAGGAGTGGCTGCGGAGGTGAACTAGCGCCCGCGCGCTAGTTCACGACAGGGCCCGCCGCATCTGCGCTTCCATGATCTGCATGCCGACGCGCTGCTCGCTGATCCAGGGGTCTTCGAGATACTTCGCCTTCCGCCCGTCATCGTGCTTGAGCGTCAGGTCCTCGTGCTGCCTGGTGGCATAGACGGTGTCGTAGGAGACGGCGCCGACGAGTTCGGCTCGGTCGACACTGGCGGTCCCCGAACGTTCCAGCGTGCCCTCTTCGTGAGGCACCTGGGTACGCGACACCTGGAGGTTGTGCTCCATCCACAGCTCCAAGCCGTCTGCCGCTCCTTCGCGCATCGCCTGGCTCGCGGGGCCGAGGTTGAGCGTGAGCTTGGAGGACTGCGGCATCCTGGCCTCCTACTGGAGCGCGACTTCGAGATGGTCGGGGGTGGGAAGGCCGCCGCCGTCGCGCCGGAGCGCGGCCAGGACGGTCGTCGTGCGGCCGCCCACGGTGACGCGGGAGCCGACGGGGCAATCGGTGTCGAGCGGCAGATACAGCGTCGTCTGTGATGTCACTTCACGGGCGTCCGGGCCGCGGACGAGTCGGCGCTGGTCGTCGGCGAGGCACTGCGCGACGGCGGCCGGGCCATAGCTCGGACCCGTGCCGGTCTCTCCGCGGTACGGTTCGATGCTCGCCGTGTGGACGAGCGCCAGCGCGGGGAGGCGGCCCATCAGCACGTCCTGACGGCGTGGCCGAGCAGCCCGGCGCCGGCCAGGATCTCGACGGCCTCGCGGGAGACACGCGGGTCGCCCGGGGCTCCGCCGGCGCCTGGCGTGCGGGTGAACGAGGCGGACCCGATGCTGACGGTGGTGTAGACGCTGTTCGCGTCCTCGCCCGTGATGCCCTGCGCGTGCCACCACGCGGCCAGGGCGCACGTCGCGTCCCGCAGCGCGCCGATGACGGCCGTGTCCGTCGGCAGGTCATCGTCGTCGACGTCGTAGACGGCGGTGAGCAGCGTCACGGTGTCGAGGTAGCGGGTCGCGCCCTCCAGGAGCGCCTGGGCGTTCAGTGGCGGCGCGGCGCGCATCCAGTTCGCGAGGTCCGTCGTCGTCGCGTACGAGCGGCCGCGCGCGGGCGCGGGGGCCACGGAGACTTGCTGGGACTGCATGCCGCGACCGGTGCCGTAGACGAACCACACGAATTCCCAGACCCCGGGCATCGTGTAGGTGACCTCGTACGACCACAGGCTGTTGCCGTCCGAGGCCGTCGGCTCCAGGCCCACGGTTCCCTCGCCCTCGGGGGGGATGACGGTGAGCGTGGCCACGGTGGTGCCGTCGGCCGGGGTGACGTCGAGGGTGAGGATCTGGGAGTCGCCGACGTCCGGCATGGCCGCCTCCTACGGGGTGAGGGTCACGGTGAGCGTCGAGGAGTCGCGGACGCCGGTGGTGAGCCGTCCGGGGCCGGTCGGGCCGCCCGCGCGGATGAACGCCTCAGCCGTGATGAGGCCGGTGCCCGCGGCGCCCTTACGGCCGGAGGCGGCCACTTCGGCCGAGACGGTGAACATGCCCGCACCCGCGCGCCCGGCCGTGCCGGAACTCGTGAGCGTCGCGGCGGCGAGCAGCTGCCCGGACCCCTGCTTGGCCGGGACCCCGGCGGAGGTGAGGGTGGCCGTCGTGGCGATCGTGCCGGTGCCCGCCCGGCCGGCGGTGCCCGTCGAGGACACCTCGGCCGTCGCCGAGGTCGCGCCGGTCCCTGCCCGCCCGGCCCGGCCCGTCGAGGTGAGGGTCGCGGTCGCGGTGACGGAGCCGGTGCCGTCGTGCTCCTCGGCGGTCGGCGCGGCCGTGAAGGCGAGAACGATGAGGTAGCGGTCGAAAGCGCCGTTGGTCCAGCTGCACGACGGATCCTCGGCGGCCGTGCCCGCGCCCGTCTTGTACGCGGTGAACTGGACGACGCCGGTGGTGTCCGACCCTTGGATGGCCTCGGTGAGGCCGGTGTACCCCGATGACCAGACCGGCGACGTGGGCGCCGGGGAGGCGAGCCGGTGCAGCAGCGCCGCGGCGACGACGAGTTCGCCCGTCTCGACGAGCGTGCCGGTGGACACTGCGGGGGTGGCCGCGCCAACGGTCGCGTCGATGCGGGCGCTCGCCGCGACCTCGAACGCCTGCCCGCCGCGCCATCGCTGCCAGCCGACGACGCAGTTCTCGTTGCCGCTGGTCTGGACGGTGACGGTCGACCCCTCGCCGCCGGAGGCCTTCCGGTAGTAGCCGTACGCTCCCTGGTTGTTCACCTGGGATCCGCCGGTCGGGAGGGTGAACCCGGACGGTGTGGAGACGACGGTGTCGCTGTTGGCAAACAGGATGTCGATATCGTTGGCGGCCGGGGCGGAGCCGAGGTCGCACACGTGGCCGGAGCCGCCGTCGGCGAACTCGAAGACATCCGAGTCGACCAGGGTCCATCCCACGGCCGTCCCCCGATCAGGTCAGCGAGATGTCGCAGTCGGTCAGGGTGTAGGTGCCACCCGCGCCGCCGTAGGACTCCGACGCCGACAGGGAGCCGCCGCCGTAGTAGGTGCCGCTGGTGGCCGCGGACCACAGCCCGAAGTGCGTCACGGTCGTGGATGCCGGGACGCTGAACGACGGCGCGTTGGAGTTGTCGAGGTTGCCGGAGCTGGCCGCGTTCCAGGTGTGCGCCTGGCGGGCGTAGGAGCCGCCGGTGACCTCGCTGGCCCCGGTGCTGCCAGGGTCGCCGGTGTGCAAGGACACGTAGGTGGCGACGGCCGCGATGGCGTCGAGGGCGATGTTCTTGCCTGCGGTGCTGAGCGCCATGGCGGGCGCCTCCTCTCAGGTGGTGACGCGCGCCCGGACGGGTGGCCGGCCCCTCACGGGTCGCCCGGCCCTTACCGGCCGCCGCCCGGACGCGCGCGTCTATGGCCCGGTCAGACCGGGGTGACGTCGAACGCGGTGTAGTCGACGTCTGTGGGCGCGGACACGTCCACGTAGACCGCGCCGTCTTCCTGTGTGAAGACGCTCGACCAGGGGCCGAACCGGCGCACCGCCCCGGCGGCGACCGCAGTGGTTCGGTCCGGCAGGGCGAGCCCCTCGATGGTGGCGTTGGTCTGCTCGGTGACGTCGATCGAGGCACCGGAGCCGTTGGTGACGAGCACGAAGCGGCGTCCGTTGTTGGGGATGGCGATGCCGTCGGCGGTGAACTCGGCCGGCGTGGCCAGGGCGCCGGTGGTGGCGCTGGGGCTGGTGATGGTGACGCGTGCCATGGGTCAGCTCTCCTCGGTGGGCTTCTTCGCGCGGGCTTTCGGCTTGGCCGAGGAGTCGTCGGCGCGCTGCCACCCGTCCGTGCCGGTGTCGGCCAGCTCGGACAGGCGGGTGTCCTCGTCGGATCCGTCGACGGTGAAAGATCTCGCGACCTTCTCGCCGTCGACGAACCGCTCGTAGAGCGCCATCAGACCGCGAGCCCGCGATACAGGGCGTGCGCCTTCTCCACGCCGTACTCCAGGCCGATCTCGCCGTACAGCTGGACGTCCTCGGACGCGCCGGTCTTGGCCAGCGGCTCCTCGAAGAAGACGCCCTTGCCGGGGATGTTCAGCAGGACGGGGCGGAGCATCTCCATGGAGACGATGGCGATGGCGTCGCGCGGCATGTGCCGGTCGAGCATGATGTTGAACCGGCCGAAGTCGGTGATCACGGTGTCGACGGTGACGCCGCCCATGGTGCGCGACTGGTCCACGTAGGTGATCTTCACGCCCGCCTCGGCGTACGCGCGGGTGATGGCCCGCTTCTGCACGGAGCCGACGAGGATGGTGGCGGTGGCCTGCTCGGACAGGCCGCCGTTGTCGTAGGCCATCTGCGCGAGGTCGTCGATGTGCGTCGTGGTGAGCGTGGTCGTCCACGGCTTGATGTAGTCGATGTTCGACGTGCTCGTGCCGAGGGTGATGGCCGTGCCGCCGGACGTGGCGGCCACCTTGAAGGTGTTCGTCGCCTTGGACACCACGTAGTAGGTGCGGCCGGCGACGATGCCGGTGGCGTCGCCCGTGCTGGTGAACACGATCTTGTCGCCGTCGGCCAGGGCGGTGGACGTCTCGGTGATCGTGTCGGTCGCCGAGGACAGGCCGGTCACCGTGCTCGTCTGCTTGGACACCTTGTTGGTGGTGATGGCCTGGAGCAGGCCCCGGGTCTTGCGCGCGGTCGCGTTCGTCGACGGGTTGTTGTACGTGCCGTTGATGAACGAGTAGTTGACGTCCAGGGCGATGGACTTCAGGGCCAGCATGACCTGCCAGTCCAGCTCATTCGTGACGGGCTGCGAACCGGGCACGCCGGTGTAGGGCGCGGACTGGGGGGTCGCGATCTGGCCGACCGCGGCCTGCTTGGTGTACGAGACGCTGACCTTCTCCTGGTGGATCTGGCAGACGTTGCGCACGTTGCCGCGGACGCGCTCCTCGGCGGTGGGGGCGGTGGCGCCCTCCAGGCGGGTGCGCTGCGCCGGGTCGCGCAGGTCGTAGGACTGCCACTCGAACTCGGTGGCGGTGGTGGCGCCGCCGCCGGTGAGGCCGCCGATCGCGCTGAGCAGCGGGGTGTCCTCCGGCGTCAGCGAGAACAGCTGCCCGTGGTAGTTCGGGAGTCCGAACGTGGTGCCGATGCCGGTAACAGAGCCCGCCATGGTCTTCTCCTATTGCGTGGTGAGGGCGGCCTTCTGCCGCTTCAGGGTGATGGCCAGCCGGTGATTGCCGGCCTTCTCAGCTTCGGCGATCTGCTGGTCGAGGGTCTGGGGGGTGGCGCCGTTGCCGCCGGTGAAGTCGCCGCCGGAGCGTCCGGGGGTCTTCGGGGTGGCGACCTTGGCGAGCCTGTCGACGGCCTTCTTGATGGCCGCCTGGTCGACCTCGCCCTTGTCGTCGACGAACTTGCCGACATCGATGAGGTCAGCGGCGTCGCCGAGGTCCAGCCCCTTCAAGGCCAGGGCGGCCTCGAACCTGGCCTGTGCGACCTGGCGCCCGTACTCGCGTGCGGCTTCGGCGCGCCCTTCGGCCTTGGCTGCGGCGACGGCCTTCTCCGCCTCGGACATGGAGGCGGCCTTGTGCCTCTCCAGCTGCGCGGCGGCGTCGGAGTTCTGCTTGGCGAGCTTCTCCCACTTGCGGGCCATGGCCTTCCAGTCCGTCGGCTCCTCCTGTGCAGGAGGCGTCGCGGTGGTGGGCTCGGGCGTCGCGGGCGGGGTGTCTCCCGGGTCGGGCCCCGCGGGGGGCGTCGGCTCGGTCGGCTGGGGGTCGGACATGTGTTCTCCCGTGCGGGATGTGGGGCCGGTCCGTGCGGACGTCCCCGAATCGGGTTGTGCAATTCGCCCATTTCGGGCATCCATCCCGGGTGATCCGGGTGGAACGATCTAGGACAGCGCGTACCGTGCCGAACCATGCACCCTCAGCAGCAGTGGACGACGCGGCCGCAGATGCCGCCGAAGCGCAAGCAGATGAGCACCGGCGCGGTGATCGGCCTGCTGTGCCTCGGCGCGACGCTGGTGATCGTCGTCGCGGTCGTGGTCATGGTCGTCGCCAGGAGCGTTGCCGCCGCCCGGCCGGACCTCCGGAGCGAGCCGGCCGCCGCCGCGAGCACGCCGGCCCGCGCGGTGCCGTCGCCGAACACCCGCCAGCAGGCCGAGTATCTGCTCGCGCTCCGCGACATCGACCCCGGGCTCGCGGTCAACGAGTCCCGGGTGGTGCGCCGCGGCGTGCGGGTATGTGAGCGCATCCTCCAGCCGCCGGCCGGGGGACGGCTGACGTTGGAGGAGTACGTGGTGGCCGAGATGTCCGGCGGGAACGCCCAGATCGACGAGCAGCAGGCCAAGCAGGTGATCGCGGCCGTGCGCGCCTGGTGCCATTAGAGCAGCGCGCCCTGCACGGGTGGCTCCAGGTCGCCGACCGAGCCGCCGGGCGGGCCACCCTTGGGCGGGGTGTTCCCGGCGCCGGGCTGCTCGCGGTAGCGCAGGCGCTTCAGCTTGGGGTTGCTCTTCAGGTGCCCGCGGAGTTCGGCCTGCCACTCGCGCACGCGCGCCTCTGCGGCCTTCTTCGCCTCGGGAGTGAGTGCGGTTGCCGCACGTTCCTTGTACTTCCTGATCGCCCGCTCGATCTCGCGCTGCCGTTGCCGGGCCTTGTCGCCCTCGGGGTCGGCGGTGTTCGTCGGCTGCTTGGTGACCCCGGGCAGGTACGCCGAGGTGGAGTGTCGGCAGTTCGGGTGCATCAGCCCCTTGGCGCGGGCGCCGTCGAGGGTGTCGAGCACGTTGACGGTCACCGTCTCGCCGTCGCGGGTGGCGTGCTGGACGCGCACCTTCCCGATCGGCCCGGAGATGGCCAGGATCTTGCCCTCGTAGGGGCGGCACAGCTTGCACTCCTGGGCGTGGTCGCTGACGATGACCAGCTGCACGCCGATGGACGTGAGCCGGTCCGTCTGGCCTTGCGCGGCTGCGCGGGCCGCGTTGGTGCGGGTCATCATCTCGGCGTAGCTCGACAGCTTCCAGCGGCGTCCGCGGGAGTCCACGAAGCTCGTGACGCCCCGGTCAACGAGGCGTTGCCACGCGGCCTGTGCGGCCTGCCGCCGGGTGAACGCGCCGGAGACGATGCGCGCGGCGGCCGCGGCCTGCACGGACCGGTAGGCGTCGACCACGCCCCGGAGAATGTTGCCCTCGACGCGGCCGAGGTCGCGGTGCAGAGCTTGGGCGATGTTCTCGATGATGGCCGCGTTGGGGATGGTGTCGGTGGCGCGCCTGGCCGCCTGACCGATGCCCGACTTCGGAAACCATCCCTCGGGCAGATCATTCTGCGCGGAGCCATAGCCGTCCCTGTAGGCCGCCGCGATGGCGTCGCGCACCGCGCCCTCGCGCGCGGCCTGGAGTGCGGCCAGGAGTACCTGGGCGCTGCGGCGGAGCGCGCCGACGGCGTCGAGCTTGCCGATCTCGTACGGCGAGTCGAGGTCGTCGTCGCGGAGGCGCTGGGCGATGCGCTGGTTGAGCGCGGACTCCAGCTCGCGGTACAGGTCGGCCACCGAGGCGGCGATGTCGTCGAGGAGGTCCTGGTCGACGGCCATCGGACCCCCGAACTATCAACTCTCGGTTGGTGGTTGCCCTCCGGCCGGAGGCCCTTCGACCGGAGGGACGTCTTCGGACTGCTCGCCGGGATCCGCGAACGGCTCGTCGGGGCGCGGCGCGAGCGGGTCATCCACGGGGGAGCCGCGGTCCTCCTTGATGCGCTCGACCTCTTGGCGGACCTGCTCGTCGTCCCACTCGGGGCGTGCCGTGCGGACCTTGTACTCGGTGCTGATGGCCTCGGCCTGCGCGAGGAGGGCGATGGTCTCGGCGATGCTCTTGGGGTCCTCGGAGACGCTGTCGCCGAACTCCAGGTCCGGCCGCTCCGGCTCGACACCGGAGCGGAAAAGCTCGGCGTCGATCATCAGCAGCGTCTCCAGGAAGTCCGCCAGCTCCGGCCGCTGATAGACCACCTTGCGGCTCCGCGTGGTGAACGTACGCCGCTGCCGGGCGACCACCTCGGTCGCGGTGACGGCCACGTCGCCCATGGAGCCGAACGTCTGCGCCGAGTAGCCGGCCGCGGCGACGATCCGGTCCGCCAGCTCCTGGGCGGTGCGCTGGTGCTGGTCAACCCTGATCTCGAACTGGTTGGCCGTCAAGTCCATGCCGTTCTGGCCGGGCAGCGCGTCGATCGCCTCGTACGCCTCCTGGTCGAGGTCGAAGCCGGCGCCCTGTCCGGGGCCGGCCGACTGGAGGTAGGCGCGGGGGACGATGATCCTGGCCTTGGCCAGGCGGATGTCCCGCATCCAGGAGGACCACACTTCGTCGAGGGCGTCCATCAGGCCGAAGATCGCGGTCGAGTAGTCGGGGCGGCCGAGGTTCGCGCCGAGCGGGTTGGACCGCCACTCCCGGTTGGGCCTCATGTTCGGCAGGTAGTTCGCCGTGAGCTTGTCGATGCCGGTCCGCACGACGGGTTCGAGGCCGGCGGTCGCCGGGGATCCGCCGAGGTCGACGGGCTTGCCGAGCTCGGTCGGTCCGCCGTCGTAGAGGCCGTGCAGGATGACGCCCGGCTCGTGCCGCTCCAGGTGGCGCAGCAGCCGGTTGCCGTCCTCCTCAACGACCCGCCAGAAGGTGACGGCGGCGAGTCTGCCCCACCGCCATTCGGGGATCGCGGCGTCAGGGTGGACGACGTCGGCCCACGGCCGGTCCAGGACGTCGGTGTCCCAGACGGCGCGCAGGAACGCGCCGCCGAGGGGTGAACCAATCTCGGCCTGCTCGAGGAGGACGGCGTGCAGGCCGTCGTCAACGAGCTCCTCGAGGCGCTCCTGGGTCTTGGGGTTGGCGACGGTGGCCTTGGGCGGCTCGGAGTAGAGCAGGTCCGCGGACACGGCGGCGATGTCGGACGCGAGCGGCAGGTGGAGCTTGGTGCGTTTCTCGCCAGCCGGGGTGGGCTTGCCCCAGAACATGCGGCCGAGGAACCCGGCGAGGCCGCCGCGGTGCTGGATCGGCCGGTTGAGGGGGCGGGTGCCGGCTCCGGCGGGGTCACCGTAGATGGCGGCGAGGTGGTCGGGGTTGCCTTCGTACCAGGCGCTGTTGATGGCGTACTGGTCGTAGATGGGGGCGAGGTTGGGGGGCGGCCAGGTGCCGCCGCTCGGCAGCGGCATCTCAGGTCCTCTCAGAACTTGACGGGGCGAGCGTCCGAGGTGCGCGGAGGCCACAGCCAGTAGCCCTCGCTCATGTCGTCCGGGGCCTCCTGGCGCGACGTCGCCCAGTAGGTGTCGTTGCCGTCAAGAAACACCTGGAGGTTGGCGATCGTCGTGCTCGGGTCGAAGACGCGCACGACCATGGCGGGGTAGACGTCGCCCGCGCGGGCCACGTTGCCGTGGTTGCGGGCCTGCCCCTCGACGAAGGAGTCATCGCGACGCTTGTTGATCAGATTCGCGTCCTGCTCGCTCAGACGGTAGTGAACGATGCGGCCGACGGTCGGGGTCATGCTGCCTCCAGGGCGAGGGTAAGGGTTGGTCACGAGAAGTGGGGTTCCCGAAAGTTACCGGCTGGTATCAGCCAGCAAGTAGGACGGGCTCGGCGAGCTGGTACTGCCAGAGCGGACGCGTCGTGTGAAGCACGTACCGGCCGGCGTCCAGCGAGTGGTCCGCGACCTTGATGACGACGTCCTCGCCCTCGGCTGATTTCTTGTCGTCCCACGAGTAGCCGGGGGCCTCCTCGCGCCACCCCGCGCACGACTCGTGCACCCGTAGCCGGTCGGTCGCCAGGAGCGACGCGACGGTGTGAAGGCCCGGGAGCACCTCGTTGTCACCGTGAACGCTCGGCACGCCGTCGTCATGGAGCTGCACGCGGAACGAGGCCGCGGACGGGTCGATAACGACGTACTGCGGGTCCTCCCCGCCGGCCGCCATCCAGTCGCGCAGGCGCCGCGAGTACTCGGCGTCGGTCAGCGACCGACGGGCGAGCTTGGAGTCGTAGCGGTACTCCCTGGTTAGATACAGCCGCCCGTCGGCGCCGAGCCCCAGCATGAGGGCGGCGAACGGATTGGTGGTGCCGTAGTCCACCCCGACGCCGATCCACCGCACGATCTGCGGCATGGCGCTGACGACATGCTTGGACTCGTCCCAGCAGTCGTACACGGCGCCCTCGGCGAGGCACCAAGCGCCCTCGATGAACCGGCGGTACCACAGGCCGGTGTACTCGGCCTTGAGCGCGGTGACGTACGCGGGGTCGAGCGCGGGGTTGTCGTCGAGGGTGAAGTGCCAGTGCCGCAGGTCGAGTTCCCGCTCGCGCAGGATGAACTTCTTGCGGACCCAGTGAGCGGGCCCGTCGGGGTTGGTCGTGCAGAAGGCCTTGGCGCCGGTCACGGACAGGCGGGCAAGGAGCTGGGTGAAGAACGCTTCGGGCAGGAGGGTGAGCTCGTCGACGTAGGCGCCGGCAGCGGTGAGGCCGCGCAGGCGACCTTCGGCCTTGGCGTCGTTGGCGGTGATGACCTCGATGTCGCGGCCGAGGATCGTCGCGGTTCCGGCGCCGCGGGTGTACTTCACGTGCGCGGCGGCCGGGCCGGTGACGGCGGGGTCTTGGAGGGGGCCGAAGACGTTGCGGGCGACGGTGTCGAACGTCTTGCCGGACACGACAAGGGCGCCACCGCGGGGCGCCTGTGCGACGTAGGTGAGCCAGCGCAGCAGGGACGCGACGGTCTTGCCGGAGCGGACGGCACCGGACCAGATGTTGATGCGGGCGGTGGCGTGGGCGATGGAGCGCTCTTGGAGCTCACTCAGCCGGGGTGTCGCCATGCCTGGCCTGAAGGTCGCCGAGGAGAGCGCCGAGGAGCGAGCCGACCTGGTCGGCACCTTCCTGGGAGTCGAACCGCTCGCGGAGAAGGTGCTTGTCGAACGCGACGGCCGCGCTGGTCATCAGGTTACGCAGGTCCCCGGTCGGTGGCCGGTCCAGTGTCTTCTCGTTGTAGGTGTTGTCCTTGCCGCCGAAATGGAAGACGACGTGGGGCTCAGTCATCTGCTCCAGGGCCTCGCGGGCTCGGCGGAGGAACAGTTGCCCCACGATGGCGCGCTCGGCGGCCATGTCGGCCTTGCGTGCGCGCGTGGCGTTTTCGGTCTGAGCGCGCGACCACGCGCCGGTGATGTTGTTCTCTCGGGCGATCTTCCGGACGACGTGGTCGCTTACGCCGTGCTCGCGGGCGATGCCGCGGCAGGACTTCCCGCCGGCCTTGATGGCGGCGAGGATGGCGGCGCGCTTGGTGGGGTCGAGAGGCGGCGGCACACGCGCTCACCCCCAGCTCTTGACGCGGGTCTTGGTCCGCTTGCAGTCGCGGCACTGGTAGGTCCGCACGCGGCCGATGACTTCGACGAGGTCCCAGCGGTGCGTGAAGGGGATGCACATGGGCACCCCCGGACGTGCGAAAGCCCCGCGCGACGGCGGGGCTCTGTGATCAAGACATGAAGTATCAGGAGTGATTATCCACAGGGTCTTGAGCTGCGTCAACCTGAACGATCACCCGTACATCTCATCGAGCCGCTCGTCGAGTTCGGCCAGATCGGGATGGTGCGCCACCATGCGGCGGCCCTGCTCGTGCTCGCGAATGCCCTGCCGTGCTTCCTCGGTTATGGCCTGGTCAATGGCATTCGCCACGGGTCGCAGCATGGCCATGACCTCGTTGGCCCATGTCGTGAGGTGCGGGAGCACGCGGTCCCAGTGCACGCTCGCGGGCCCGTAGGCGCAAACGTGGTTGACCATGCGCGCGGCGGCAATCAGCCCGACTCCCTCGGCTTCATCGACGCGCACGGCGAGGGCGAGACGGGTTCTCTGGTCGGGGAAGGTCACGACGCAATCATCTCTCGTGCGCGAGCGGTCTGCTCGGCCTCGGACATGACTCGCCGGCCGAGCCATCGCCACGTGTTCAGCGGCCAGCACGGGTGGCTCTTCCACCACGTGCCGACCGCCCGCGCCGGGGGCTCACACACCCCTTCGCAGACGATCGCGATGTGCTGCTCACACTCGCCGCAGTACCGCCGTGGCTTGCCGTGCAGGCATTCCAGCTCGGCGAGGAGGTTGCGGATCCGCCAGGTCTTCGCGCCGCCGGCGGGGGCTTCGGGGGTGGTGCCCTGGCACCAGGGGCAGACGATGTTGAGCAGCTGCCCGTCGGCGACCAGGGCGAGCGCGTGCGCGGTCTGGGAGGCCATCCGCCCGGTGATGGGTGCGGCCCACTCGGCGAGGTCCTCGCTGAGGTGGTCATGGGCGAGGTCGAGGTAGGGCCGGGCGTCGGCGAGGCCGGAGCTGGGCGGGCCGGGCCAGGTGAACCGGGCGGCCCGCGGCAGGGTGCACACGATGGTCCAGGCGAGCTCTTCGGCGTTGGCGAGGATCGCCGTCATGAGGTCGAGGACTTCGACGCGGACGGGGGCGGGGTGCTGGCCGGGCATGGCGGTCGTTGTGGTGGCCTCCCAGCGTTCCAGTCGCGTCTGGTGGTCGCGTTCTTCGGCGCGCTCGGCGGTGAGAAGTAGCTGGCCCCAGCGAACGGGTCGGTCATGGAGGCGCGATTCGGTGAGGTCTTCCCAGTATGCGGATATCCACGCGAGGTTGTATTTCGCGTCGGTGAGCATGCTCATATCGGTGTCTCCTCAGAACGGCGGAATATCGGGGGTGGGCTTTCCGATGGGGACGACGATTTCGATTGGCGGCCCGGGTTTGGCGGGGAAATGCGGGCCGGGCGGGCATTTATGGGTCGCGACGACGTTCCAGCGCCGGGGGGCGCGGATGCGGGATTCGCACCGGTAGATCAGGTACGCCCGGCGGGGCAGGCCTTCGAGGTGGACGTCGTAGGTCCACCGGCCGGCCATGAGGGCGTCAAGTTCGCCGCGGGGGTCGAGGGGCTGGGCGCTGGCGCGGGCGAGGAGTCCTTCGGAGTGGCCGACGAGGGTGGGCGCTCCGCATCGGCGGCAGGTGTCGAGGACGGCCGGTGTCGTGATCAAGATCATGACGTCGCCGTGACGCATGACGGATCGGACAGGTCTCCTACATTGACCCCGATTGTGCGCGCACGTATGCGCGCGCATACGTACACACGTAAGGGGGGAATGCAGAGAAATGTGTCACCTGTCATGAGGGTTTCCGGGCCGGTAGCATCCATGCAGGTCAACCCACGGATTCGCGCCATGACGGATGTGTCACTCCCTGGGCGCATCTGGCACCGGCTCACCATCCCGGCCCGCCGATCTTGCCGTCGTCGCCCTGTGACGGATGCGAGAAGCCGGGGCGCTCCGCGGGCTCGGTGACAGATGGATTCGCTTCGGTTTCCAAGATCGTGATGCCGGTGTAGGACCGCGCGGTGCCGGTTCGGGTCTCCCCGACACCGTGCCGGCGGGTCAGCTCCTGGGTGAGCTTCTTGGCACTGACGGGGGTCTCCCCCTCGGTGAAACACCAGCGTTCGTACGCCTCGCGCAGCTTGGTCTTCTTCACCTGCACGGTGTCGGACGCCGCGGTGTGGCAGCACTCGGCGACGAACCGCGAGACGGTGTCCTGGTCGGAGGCGTACTCGCTGGTCGCCACCTTGACGCTCTCGGGCTCGGCCAGGCCACCTTGCGCGTAGGCCGCGGCGCCGGCGACGATCCACGCGAGCAGCGCCGGGCCGTGGTCGCGGGCAAGGATTCCTTGCAGGTCGGCGACCATCTTGTCCTCGGGGACCTCGTGCTCGAACGGCACCAGCCGTAGCCGTCTCCAGAACGCCCGGCCGCCCCCGGATTTGACGTGCGGCTGATGGTTTCCCATGAGCCACAAATGGTGGCTCGCGGTGAATGTGAAATGGTCCTGACGCATGAATCTCGCGGTCAGGGAATCGCCGCCGGTGAGCTGCTTGACTTTCGTCTCATCGAACCGGGCGTCTTCGTCGACTTCGCTACAGATGACCATTCTCATACCGGCGAGACGGGCGATTTCCGTCTCGTGTGCGACGGTGGACTTGGCCATCAGGAAACCGTTCGGCGCGGTCGTCGCATAATCGCCGAGAACGGCCATCAGCGATTCAAGAAAGACGCCTTTCCCGTTTCCTCCGCTGCCGACACAGAACGGCAGGACGTGCTCGGCGACGCTGCCGGTGGCCGAGTAGCCGACGAGGCGTTGCAGGTAGCCGATGAGCTCGGGGTCGGAGCCGAAGGTGTCGGCGAGGAAGGTGTTCCACCGGGTGGGGTCGGCGTCGGCGTCGGGGGCGCACGCGGTGACCTTGGTGTGGAGCCTGGAGGCGTCGCAGGGGCCGATGAGGCCGGTGCGCAGGTCGACGATGCCGGCGGGGGTGTTGAGCTCCATGGGGTGGGCGTCGAGGTCGTCGAAGGACACGACGACGCGCAGGTCGGTGGAGGCCTGGGTGAGCGTGGCGGTGGTGCCGATCGCGGACAGCGCTTTCTTCTTGTGCGCGATGGCAGCCTTGTCGCCTTCGGCGAGGCCGCGGGCGGCCCGCTTGGCGTACTCGCGGACCAGGCCGCCGCCTTGGGGTTCCCATTCCCAGACGGTGCCGTTCCAGGTGAGCCACCGGCCGCGGTCGGGCACGTAGCGGATGACGTGGCCGTACTGCTCGACGAGGTCGAGGGCGTTGCCGTCGTCGGACTGGGCGAGGGAGCGTTCCTCGACGACGGCCGCGGGCGCGGGGCGCAGCTGATGGACGACTGCGAGGTTGCCGTCGACGAGCGGCGGCGGCTGCACGGAGGGCGCGGGGATGGTGGGCGGGGGCCGGTGCCCGTACCCGGCGGCCTGGAGGGCCCGTGCGGCGGCGCTGAGCGCGTCGGGGGTGGTGCCGCCGTGGTTGAGCACGGCGTAGGCGCCGAACTTGTCGTAGGGCCTCTCAGCCTCGAATTCGGTCGAGGTGGTCCACACGTACAGGTTGTCGCCGTCGTTGCGCCCGGTGGACGCGGAGATGCCGACGTTCTTGCCGGGGCGCCGCCAGTACGTTTCCCGGCCGTTGCGCCAGAGGGGTGTCCATCCGGCGGGGACGAGGATGTCCTCCCATGTGACCTTGGCGTTGTAGTCGTCGCCGGGGGAGATGCCGCCGTCGTCGCCTGCGGCGCGCGCGGGCTGGGTGAACAGCGAGGAGGCGCCGGGGGCGGGCGCCCCGGCGGGCGGCAGCTGGTCGAGGGCGGCGGCGAGCCGGTGCAGGGCGTCCCGTTCGGCGGGGGTGATGGTGGGGATGGTGGCGGGTCCGCCGGCGGCGAGCGACCAGGGCTGCCCGGTGGGGTGGGTGGTGCCGGCGGAGGGGGCGACGACGACCCAGCCGCCTTCGCCGCGCGTCTCGATGAGAACCTTGATCTTCTCGGCGGGGTTGGCCGCGACCTCGGCCTTGCTGGCGGGGCGCCGGGCGAGCTTGGTGTTGCGGGCGACTTGGCCGTCGACGCGGTAGAGCAGGTGGATGCCGCCGGAGGGGGTGAACTCCAGGTAGCCGCTGGCCAGCCTGCCCCACAGTTCGGTGAGCCCGGAGGCTTGGACGAGCTGGGAGAGCTGGGCGGTGAGCCCTTCGGCGATGGCGCGCCCTTCGAGCTCGAACATTTCCAGGTTGCCGGAGGCGGCGCCGGTGACGACGCCGAGGCCGCACGCGAAGGGGCTGCCGTCGAACCACGCGTGCAGCTGCTCGCGGGTGGGCCGGGTGTGCTGGTACTCCTTCCAGGGGACGGCGGGTCGTTTGCTGCCATCGGCGGCGGCCGGGAGGACGCACAGGCCCGCGTCGTGCAGGCCGAGAGCGGCTTCCAGGATGGCGTTGTCGGTCAAGGTGTGGTTCCCCGCTCGTGTGGTGCCGGTTGGAGAGGCGGGGGGGGGGGGGGGGGGGGGGGGGGGGGGGGGGGGGGGGGGGGGGGGGGGGTGGGGGGGAGGGGGGGGGGTCCGCCCGGGGTGGTGGGTGGGTTGC
>NZ_JBVJHR010000022.1:135339-169622 GCF_055586705.1 Sphaerisporangium sp. NPDC049457
CGGGCGGCACGGGCCCTCCCGCAGGTCCCGTGCCGCCCGCCCGTGCCCGGCCGCCGCTTCCCCTCGGCGTGCCGGGCGGTCTTGGGGGTTATCCGGCCTGGGGGGCGGCCGGGGGGAGGGTGGTCATGCCGAGCGCGGCCATGGCGGCGGCCTGCTCGGGGGTGACCTGCTGGCCGGTGGGCAGGGTGACCATCTGCGCGGCCGGGGCGGGCTGCGCGGGCGGCACCTGGGCGGCGACGGCCGCGCCGTTCGCGGCGAACTGCTGCGGCATGGCGGCGATCGGCCCGGCCGGCGCGGCGGGGGCCGGGTAGGCCGAGGGGTACGCGGCCGCCGCCGCCTGCGGGGCGGCGGTGGGCAGCGGAGCCGCGGGGATCGGTGCCGGGGCGGGCGCGGGGGCCTGGAAGCTCGGGGACGGGCCCCACGGGTTCCCGCCGACCGACTGGAGGTAGGAGGTCGCGAACGCGCCGTCCTGCTCGCTGAAGGGCTGAAGGATGTAGGGCGCCTTGTCCTCCTCCTGGCCGGGCTTGGGCGTGCCGCGTCCGAGGCGGGCGAGCACGGGGTCGCGGCCGATGCTGCCGCGCAGGCTGGCCACCAAGGGCCTCTGGAAGAGGAGGACCTGCGTCTCCGGCCGGGGGCCGTTGGGGTCGGTGAGGACCACCAGGTCGACGGAGACGGCGTCGGCGGTGCCGTTCACGGTGACGATGCCGGTGCGCACCTCGCGCGGGTAGAACAGGATGAGGTGGCCGACGTGGTCCTTGGCGCGGAAGTTGGATCCGGCGGTGGGCTGAGCGAACATGGCGTGTGATCCTTTACGTGGTCGGGGTGCCGGGGCACCCCTTGGCGAGATCCGTGGATCCGGGCTGGAACTGCGGGCAGAACAGGCAGTGGCTCTCCGTGGCGGGGAACAGGTGCCAGTTCTGCGGGTTGCTGGCCGGGTCGAGGACGTCGATCGCGGTCAGCACGTTCTGCATCCGGTCGAGCGCCGCGAGGGCGACGTGCCGGTCGTACGGCTCGGTCCACACGTGCAGCTCGCCGATGCGGCCGCCGCGGGGCAGGAACGTGATGGCGACGTGTTCCACGCGTTCGCCGGCGTTCTCCTGGCCGAGGCCGTAGATGTGTCCTTGGGTGCGGTACTGGGCGCCGGGCCCGTTCTTGGCGTACTTCTTCAGCTGCTCGCGGCCGACGACCTTCCAGTCGTTGACAAGGCATAGGTCGCGGTCGAACAGGTCGCTACTGCCATAGATGGCCCCGGCGATGTGCAGCCGCCGCTCGACCAGGTACCGCTCGCGGCCGAGGCGGGTGTTCTCGGCGGTGTAGGTGTCGGCCATCCACGCGTGCGTGGCGGTGCCGATGATGGCCGACCAGGGGTCGCCGGAGGTGTTGACCGCGGGCCAGCCGAGCAGCTTGTACGCCATCCGCCGCACGCACGGCATGCCGATCTCGGACGGGCCGATGACGGTCTGCCGCGAGCGGGGGGCGTTTGCGTCGGCGGCCTTCACGATGTCGACCACGCTGGTGGCGATCTCGTGGGCGAGCCCCTCCAGTGCTGGGGTAGCCCACGCGGCTTCCGGCTGGGTGAAAGTGGTCATTCGGCCCACGGCCCGGCGAGCTTGAAGGGGCGCGCGGCGGTCTTCGGGCTGGCGTACTTGGCGTAGATCTCCGGGTGGTCGGCCTTGAGCGCCTTCCCGTCGAGCTGCATCGCGGGCTTGGACCACTTCCAGGTGACGGCGGGCATCCCGCCGACGGTGGCCTCCTCGGCCGCACCGAGGAACTCCTGGACCTTCTCGGCGGCCATGGCCTTGACGGCCTTCCACTGCGCTTCGTTGGCCGCCGCGTCCTTGTACAGCTTCAGCCACTCGGCGACGTTCTGCGGCAGCTCGACCGGCCCGGCCGGGGCCTCCTGCGTGGTCTCCATGGGCGTGGAGTGTGCGGAGGCCTCGGCGGGCGCCGCGGGGCCGAGCAACGTTCTGGGGACATCCGGCCGAGCGGCGTTCGGCATCGCCTGGCCGAGGTCGGCGAGCGGGCCAGAGGGTAGCGGGCCGAATAGCGTCACCTCGGCGAAGTCGCGCACAGGCTCGCCGGCCGGGGCCGGTGCGCCCTTGTCGAGCACGTCCCGGGCGCGGGTGCAGGCGACGTAGCGGAGCATCACCTCGGCGGGCAGGATCTCCCCGGTCTGGATGTCGTGGACCGGCCGCTCGTGGAAGTCGGCAGCCAGGCGCACCGTGCCCCACTCGCGGCCCTTGGCCTTGTGCGCTGTGGAGACGACCACGCGGGCCGAGTCCTCGGGCACCAGCTTGTTGACCAGGTCGATGATGTTCTGCGCGCCGAACGAGTCGACGAGCTTGACGAACGTCTTCAGGTCGCTGCCGCCCGAGTCGTGCTCGGCGTAGTCCTGGACTTCCGCCCAGCTCTTGAAGGCCATCAGCTCGGGGTGGGAGGTGCTGCGGCCGTTGCGCAGGTCCCGGCAGGCTTCGGCGAGGCGGCGGATGTCGTCGCCGCCGCCGACGAGCGCGGTGGGGTGGCCGGCGTCGAGCGCGGCGAGGATCTCGGCGACGGCTCCGGCGTTGGACCGGCAGAGCACGGCGTCGGCGGCCTCCAGGCGGCCGAGCGTGGACGCCCTGTCCGGGTTGCCGGTGAGGCGGAGCGGCGCGTCGAGCAGGTCGAGCCACTCGTTGGCCTCCTCGGCGATGGCCTGCCCGAACCGCCACGACTGGGTGAGCGCGTACCGGTCGGCGCCGGTGGCCAGGAAGTCGTCCATGGCGTCGACGGCGCCGCGCCACCCGTAGATGGCCTGCGACCGGTCGCCGACGAGGATGCGCTGGGCCTGCTGGGCCATGACCACCTGGGCGATCACCGGGTTGGCGTCCTGGGCTTCGTCGAGGAAGACGGTGCCGTACGGCAGGACGGGCTCGGCGAGGGCCCACATCTTCAGGTAGTGGTCGTGCTGGAACCGCAGCCGGCCGCCCTCTTCGGTGAGGTCGGCCCACGCGCGGCGGGCGAGCGTCGCGACCTGCATCCGCAGTTCCAGCCACGCGTCACCCTCGATTCCGGGCACCGGCGGGACGTGGCTCATGCCGAGCTCGGCGTCCGCGGAGTGGCAGAACCGGGCGACGGTGTCCATGACGAGCCGGGCGACCTTCACGCTGGTAAGAGCCTGCGCGCCGAGGTCGAGCACCGCGGGGATGCCGAGGATCCTGGCCACCTCGCGGGCGGGCACCCGGGGGGCGTTGAGCCGGTGCTGGAACCGCCTGCCGACCGCCTGGAAGGCCAGGCCGTGCGCGGTCGAGCAGTGCGTCCCGGTCGGGAAGGTGGCGCGGGCGTCGTCGGCGATGGCCCGGTTGTAGGCGACGTACAGGGAGCGTCCGGCGGCGATCTGCGCGGCCATTTTCAGCGTGGTGGTCTTGCCGGTCCCGGCGCCGGCCTCGATGACGAGGTCGGCGCCGGTGACGGAGGCGTGCAGGATGGCGGCCTGCTCGGGGGTGGGGGTCTGGGCGAACACGGGCGCGGCGGCCGGGGTGGGTGCGGGGGTGGTGTCGGCGGGCGCGGGCTGGGTGAACATCAGCGCCCCTTTCTGGTGGCGATGCGGGCGAGTTCGGCGAGGCCGGCGGCGATGACGAGCAGCGCGCGGGCGCGCCGCGGGACGGCGATCACAGGTAGTCCTCCGGCAGGAAGTCGTCCGGCCCGCTGGGCCGCGCGTCGTCCTGCGCGTCCTGGAGGAGGTGCTCGTCGGGCAGCTTCTCGTCGAGGGGGAGGCCGGCGTCGGCGTGCGCCTGGTAGTGGGTGAGGAGCTGGGCGATCGTGCGCAACTCGGGGACGCACGTGTCGTCGGCGGCCTCCAGCTCCGTCTCCAGCCACGCCTCGACGGCGTCGCCGCGCTCGGGGATGTACGGCTCCGGTTCGTGGTGTGCGTGAAGCTTGGGCGGGTTGGCCGCCACGCGCCGCAGCTCGGTGTAGAGCGCCTCCAGGCGGCGCGGCCCGAACCCGGGGAGCGCGAGCAGCTGCTCGTCGGACTGCTGTGCGAGCGCGCCGAGAGTGCCGAGCTCGCCGTCAGCGAGAGGGTTGAGCACGTGCCAGGTCAGCTTCGGCAGGGCCCGCATGATGCCGGTGTCCTCGGGCATGCCGGTCGCGGTGACCAGGTCGCCGATGGTGGGCTCGGGCCGGGGACGGTCCTGCGGGACGCCGAGGCCGAGCTCGGCCGGGTCGCCGGACTTACTTACTTCCTTCATGGGAGGTCTTTCTCTGCGGGAGGTGTAGCGCCTTGCGGCGTCTTGTGCGCTTACGCTACAACACGCTACAACTCACCGCAAGACGCCACAGCTCTGGGCTTCAAAAAGATCCCCGCGGCGTCAGGTGAGCGGCACCTGGACGCGGGAGTCCGGCGCGCTGTGCTGCATCAACAGGCGTTCGACGAGGCCGCCGACCCCGGCGCACGTCGACCACGTCGACACGGTCACCCGGTCCCCCTCGCGCGTCGTGAGCGTGATCGTGGCCGAGCGGGACGCCGGCCGGGATATGGGGAGACCCCCGCCGGCGGGGACGGGGGTCTCGGTGGTGCTGTGGTTCACGGTCAGCGGCCGCCCTCGGCCGGGACGCCGCGCATGACCTTGATGCCGAGCTCCTGCTCCAGCTTGCCGACGACCGTCTTCACCGCGTCGCGCTGCACGTCGTCGGCGTTGTCCAGCAGGTAGCCCATGTGCAGGTTCCCGCCGTTGATCCGGTAGCGGAACCTCGCCTTCACCGCGTACACCTCGGAGTCGTCGAACGGGGCGACGGCCAGCTCGAACTCCGACGGCACCTCGATCTGCTGCTTGGCACCCGCGCCCGCTTCGGTCTCCTCCGCCCAGACCAGGCGCTTCGCGCCGGAGGCGAGCACGGTGGCCGACGAGTACGTGACCTTGGTGTGGGCCTGGAAGTGCTGCGCCATCTCCAGCATGTCCGCGGCGGCCGGCTTGCGGATGTCGGCGCGGTTGTCCTCGATGAACTCGGCGAACGCCACCTGAGGCATGTACTTGCGGTCCGCGTCGGCCCACCGCTTCCACGCGTCGGTGGGCTTCAGCAGCAGGATCAGGCGGTGCTCGCCCCACCGGGCCACCGCTTCCGGGGGGCCGAACGAGGTGGCCTCGTGCGCGTCGAGGACGGCGGTGATCCGCCCGTCGCCGACGTGGACGTACACCTCGGACTCCACGTCGGCGTGCTTGCGGTAGTACTGCACGAAGCTCGCGGCGTCCTCGACCAGGACGCGGCCGGTCTTGCGCCGGGGCCGGGCGAGGTTGCGGTCGAGCAGGTCGACCGTGGTGACGTGGTCGGCGTGCTTGAAGGCGTAGAAGCCGCCGGGCTTCAGCTCCTCGGAGAGCTGGGACTCGTTGAGCGCCTCGATGAGGGCGTCGTTCTCGGTGCGGGTCTCGGTGGTCACTTGGCGATGTCCTTCACGGTGTCGTGGGAGTTGCCGGGGGCGATGCGCAGGCCGGGCAGTTCGGCCTGCCGGGGGTCGTCGCGGACGAGGTTGTTGTCGCGGGTCGGGAAGAACATGGCCTCGTTGGACACGACGGGCGCCGTCGTCTTCACCACGGCGTTGACGAGCAGCGCGTCGGGGTTGCCCTTCATCGGCCCCACCTCGACGGTGAGCGTCAGCTTGCCCTTCTTGCCGGTGTCGACGACCGCGGCGACGAGCGCCTGAAGGTCGGTCGACGCCTGGTCGAGGACGGCGCCGCGGCGAAGCTCGCCCAGCACGGCGGCGAACGGCCGGGTCTGGCCGGCCTCGGGAGAGGTTTCAGCGGTCATGCTGGTTGCCTTTCTTCTTCGGGGATTTCAGGGGCGGTGAGGGCCAGCCACGCCTGGACGCGCTTACGGGTCCGCTCCGTCAGCAGGCCATGGCGAATGTCGTTGAGCGTGGCCACGGACACACCGACCGCAGTGCCGACCTGCGACCAGGTCAGCCGCCGCGCCTTCCTGCGGGCCTGCACGGCCGCGTACAAGGCCTGAGGGTGGTCCGGGTTGAGCGGCGGGTGCGCGGCCAGCCACGCCTCGGCTTTGCGCAGCGTCGCCTCGGTTGCCACCCCGGCGCGCAGGTCAGCCAGCGTCTTCCACGCCACCCGCATCTGCGAGGTGACGCACCGCCAGCTGAACTGAAGCTCTTCGCGCCGCGCCTCCATCTCGGCGGCCACCTCGGCCGGGGTCAGGCCGGACGCGGGCAGCACTTCGACCGGTACGGCGGCGCGGGTGCGGGCGGTCGGCAGGGGGCGGCGCACCCGGCCGTCAATTCCGATGAGCAGACCTTTCTGCCGGGCGACCAGCTTGCGTATGGCATGCACCGGCCACCCGGTGAGCCGTTCGGCTTCGGCGAGGGTGCGCCGCCCGGTGATCAGGTAGGCGAGCACGGTTTCCGCGGGCGCCGGGCGGGTCATGACGCGGCCGCCGGTAGCTCGGTGATGCGCAGTACCAGGCACCCGCCGGTGACGACGGGGCCGAGCCGCATGTCCGGGCCGATCAGGTGGGTGTCGTCGTCGTCCGGCAGTACTCCGGCGTCGACGAGGCCGTCGATGGCCGCCTTGAAGGACGGGTAGAGGTTGCCGACGTCGCGGCGGCGCCGGTCGGGCGGGCAGAACTGGCCGATGATGTGCGCGCGTTGGAGCGCGGGCAGCTGGGCGTCCTCGGCGGCCTGCCGGCCCGCGGCGCGCAGGGCGGCGGTGAGCTTGCGCTGGATGTGGAAGTGGAGCCGCTGGTTGGAGTTGAGCAGTCCGAGCCCCGCGGGCAGGGTGACGGTGAAGGTGCGCGGCGTGAACCGCCCGTTGAGCCGCTGAAGCGCCTCCTGCGGCGCGTGCTGGGCGCACGGCTCGGACTCGACCGGCATGCCGCAGACGCCGCACACGTAGCCGCCCGGCGGGACGGAGCCGTCCCACGTCTCCGTGTAGGTCACAGCGCCCCCAGTTCGACGGCGAGGGCGCGCAGCACGAAGTAGACGGCCCACGCCGCGCCGGCGACGAGGACGCACCAGAACAGCGCGGCCAGCGAGGGCAACCCCTGCCGGGCGGCGACCCGGGATCCGGCGCGGCCGACCCCGGCGACGAGCAGGCAGGCGACGAAGGCGAGCGCGCTCACGACCGCCTCCGATCCCACTTAAGGACGAGCAGAGGGACCGGGCAGATGTAGACGGAACCGGGGGCGATGTACACGCCGACCCAGATGTCCCGGGGCTCCAGGTAGACGGAGAGGCGACCGATCGTCAGGCGCTTCACAGCAGGATCACCCCCGGGGTGGTGGCGATGAGGGTGGCGTTGAGCATGGACAGGTTGCAGGCGAGGCCACAGACCAGCAGGGCGACGTAGCGGCCGGTGGCGCCGGCCGCCACCCCGAGGAGGGCGGCGACCAGCGCGAGGCCGAGCGAGAAGAGCAGACCGGCCATCAGGTGGTGCTCCCGTTGATGACCCGGGCGACGGCGAGGGCCTCAGGCTCATAGACGGTTGCCCCTCCGCTACGAGCGGCCACCTGCTCCACGATCGATGCGGTCGTCTCCAGCAGGCTGGCGAGTGGCTCGGCGAGCAACGGGTCGATAAAGACCGATCCCTCGCGCAATTCCATGGCGGCGGCGCGCAGCTCCTTGGCCGGGGTCACGAGACGTCGCTCTCCACGAGGGCGAGCAGCTGCGCCGTACCGGTCTCGGTGTTCTGGGCCAGGTTGAACGCCTCGACGTACCCGGGGAACCCCTTGGCGAGGAGGTCACGGTTGGGCGCGTCGGCCACGGCGATGAGCCCCAGGAGCATGGCCTTGAAGTTCGACGGCGGCCAGCCGCCCTGGCCGAAGTGGAAGAGGACGTGCGCCGCGATCTCGGGCGTGATGTTCTCGGAGAGCTTGCTCACGACTGCTCCCCGTTCTGCGGGTACGGGTCCCGGCGCGCCGAGGTGATCGGCCCGCCGTCCGCCGGCTCCGGCATCCCCGGCCGGTGCCCCTCCTGCTCGGCCAGCTCGCTGTGCGCGGCCTCGAACGCCCGGAACGCGTTCTCCTGGGAGGGCTTCCACTGCGACCGCTCCGGCACCTCGGGGAGCACGCCGGTGGGCGCCGGGTCGTCGTTAACCTGCACGGCGACGGGCGCCTCGATCAGATAGCAGGGCTTGCCGTCGCGCCGGTGGGTCATGCCGGGGGTGCCGGGCAGGCCGCACGTGCACGGCTTCGGCGGCGCGTCCAGGCGGGCGCCCGTGGAGTACGACGCGAGCTCGGCGGCGTGCCGCTCCAGCAGCTCGGGGATGTCGCGGTGGGCGTCGGCGTAGTCGCGCAGCCCCCGCCACCCCTCGGTCTCAGCCTCGGAGTCGGCGAGCTGGCCGCGCAGCTCGGCCAGGACCGGCTCGGGGTAGCGCGACGTGGCGTAGTCGAGCAACCCCTGCCAGCCCTTGGTGCGGGCCTCGGAGGCGCGCAGCATGACGGTCAGGTAGCTGGTGTGGGCGTCGGTGAACATCAGACCTCCTCGGCCTGGTCGAGGTGGTCGGCGGTGGCGATGAGGGCGGCGATGACCTGCTCGTCGGTGCGCTCGGGGTCGTCGTTCCACGCGCCGATGATGAGGAACACGGCCTTGTTGGGCAGGCTCTCCGGCTCGGCGTGCAGACCGAGGTGGCCGATCAGGACGCGTCCGGCAGCGGTAGCCAGGGTGGAGGCGGGGGTTCGGAGGATAGGAGGGCGGCCGAGATCGACGCCGGCCGCGAAGCCGAGGGCTCCGCCGGTGCACATCCGGCACTGGTCGAGGGGGACGCCGTCGTCCCTGTGCTGGACGTGGTCGTACCAGGTCTTAATGTTGCGGCCATTGGCCTGGAGGAGTTCGGCGGCGCGCCGGAGCACGGACTGCCGGGTGATCGTCGGAGCGCTCACCGTCAGACCTCCTCGGCCACGGGGGTGACCTGGAAGTCGGCGGCGACGACGAGCGTCACCGGGTACGACGGGTCGTCCAGGCCGGAGAAGGTGACCTTCACCTCGTCGTAGTGCTCGCCGGCGTCCTGCACGGACACGATGCGCACCGGCGCGCCGCCCTGCCACTCCGGCGTCTTCACGATCGCGCCGGGGGTGACGCCGCCGATCGGCAGCGGCTCCGGCTCGTCGACCGGCGGGAAGTCCTTGCCGGCCTCGACGAGCCGCTCGCGGAACGCGGCCTGCTCGGGCGTCGGCTGCTCGCGGTGCACCAGCTCGACGAGCACGTACTTGTGGTGGACCACCTCGGGGATGTCCGAGTCGTAGCAGGAAATCTTGGAGGTCCTGACGGGCCTCATCTCGATGAACTGCCCCTCGTCGCCGAGGTCGCTGTCGACCAGGGTGGCGAGCCACAGGTCGCCGCCGGAGTCGCGCCACAGGTCGCCCACCTGAACGCCCTCGACCGGGGCCAGGCGCTCGATGGTGACGCCGGGCTGGTCGACGACGATCGACAGCAGCGCCCGGTCGGCGGCCGGGATGTCCTCGGCGCCGTAGGTCAGGTGGACGACGCCGGGCACGGCGTGCCGGACGATGCCCTCGACGGACACCCGCAGGCGCTCGCCGGGCTTGTACTCTTCCATGAGGTACTACCTCTCGTGATCAGGCGGATCGGGTAGGGGTGGTGCCGTAGGGCCCTCCGGTCGTGGCGCGACCTGGGGGCCCGAACTACGCGGACCGGCGAACCGGCCGCGCCTGGGTGGTCTTGGCGGCCCGCTTGGCCGCGCGCTTGGCCGCCGACTTCTTCGCCTGCTGGCTCATGTACGCGGACCGGCGGTTCGCCGCCGCCAGCGGGATCTCCTCCTCGCAGACGACCCCCTCGTCGCGGATGACCTTCTCCCAGTAGGCGAGCTGACCGGGGTTGGCCTCGGTGGCCGGCCGGGTCCGCTCGGCGCGGACCGGGGTGCGCGACCAGGAGACGTTGGAGGCGATGCGCGCGGCTGTGCTGCGCTGCTCGGGTGTGGACATCAGCGCTCGTCCTCGTAAACGGGCGGGGGAGTGAGCGCCTTGGCGTAGGTCTCGACGGTCGAGGCGACGATCAGCACCGGGGCGTTGCGGTAGTCGCCCTGCTTGGTGGCCTTCAGGTGCTTCTTGCGGATCGCCCGGTACACCGCCCAGCGGGACCGGCCGAGCCGCGCGCACGCCTGGGCGACCGTCATATACCCCGTGCGGGGGGTGGTTTCGGTTCCGACTTTCATGGCGCCTCGCGTGATCAGTGTTGTGCGTGTTGTTGCATGTTGTGCTGTGACGCTACAACACACAACAACGTACCGCAAGGCACTACAGGCCGCGAGATTTTGGGCATGGATTCGGTGCCGAAAACCCGACCGTTGTGCGCGCGTGCTACAACATGCACATGGCGAGGGCATCAGATACGTATCCCGCGCGGGCGCTGTACGACCGCATCAACCAGGCGAAGGCGCTGCGCGGCTGGAATGACAGCGAGCTGGAACGGCGCTCCGGCGTCGCCCGGAGCACCTACCTGCGACTGAAGGACGGCAAGCGAAAACCGCTACCGGAGACCGTGCAGAAGCTCGCTGACGCCGTCGGCCTGGACCGCACGGAAGCGCTGGAACTGGCCGGCCTGCTCCAGGCTGCCGAGGCGCCGACCGTGCCGATGGAGGCTCCGGACTTCGGCACGGACGAGGAGATCGCCCGCCTGCTCGAAGAACTGCCACCGGACCGCCGGCGCGTGCTGCTGCACGTGGCCGAGCAGGAACGCGAGCGTCTACACCGTCTGCGCGAGCAGGCCGAAGCGGAGGTCGCTCAGGCGCGAGAAAGGTATCTGGCGCTGGTGCGGGAGGCTGCTACAGATGACCACAACGGCGATTAGTGACAAGCGCGTCACTAATTGTTGACGAAAATTTCGGGAGCGATTCGCCCCGATTTGCGACGATCGGGCACTTACGCGAGCCGTTCTCACTCGGCATACTCGGCACCCGGGGAATCTCCTGTCGCCCACGCACATCAGAGGAGATCATGTCGCAACGTGCCGTCTTGACCACAGCAATCGCCATGTGGACCGTGACAATCGGCTACATCCCGGCCAAGAACCTGCTCGGCCTGGAAATCGGGGGCCTCCAACCGGCGGCGGTGGGCCTCGCCATCACCGCCAGCATCATATGGTGGCTCGGAAGGACCGGCGGGGAATACCGGATCGGCTACCTGGTCGGCCTCCAGCAGGGTCTCACCGAACGCGCCACCCTCGTCCAGCACACCCGCCACCGGCCCGCGCGCCACGGCTGAACACGCCTCCTCGCATCCGCAGACCCAACCGCACCCACGAGGCCGGCGGACGAGGCGAGGCCCCGATCGCAGGTGGTGCTGCGATCGAGGCCTCGCATGGCGGTCTCAGATCCGATCCCCCGGCGACAGCCGCGCGTGAGTCTTCCGCGCACGCTCGCCCGCCAGCTCCCCCGTGTAGTGCTCCACCATCTTGCGGTCCCGCCAGCCAAGGATGTGCTGCACGTCCCCGTCGCTCGCCCCGGCCGCGAGCAGCGCGTGAGCGGCCGTCCCCCGGAACCGGTGCGGATGCACCCCCGCGATCCCCGCCTGCTCTCCACGCCGTTCCAGCATCTGCCGAATCCCGGAGTCGGTCATGTGCTCGGTACCACGCCCCTGGATGCCCAGCCACAGCCACGGCGAGCTCCGGGCCTTCGGGTGGGTCGAGCGGGCCCGGACGTACCGGTCCAGCGCCGCGGCGGCTTTCGCGCCGAGCGGCGCCCAGTGCTCATCCCCGCCCTTCAGCACGATCCGCAGCCGCCGGCCGCGCAGGTCCACGTCCTCGAGGCGAACGTTCGCCAGCCCCGACACCCGCGTGCCGTTGTCGGCCAGGACCCAGATGATCGCGGTGTCGCGCCGGGACTCGAAGTCCGTGCCCGCGCACACCTTCAGCAGCGCGCGGATGTCGTCCGGCGTGAGGTAGGCGCGCTTCTTCTTCGGCACCTTGGGCCGGTCCGCCTTGAGCACGGGGGAGGGCTGGGTTCGCTCGCCCTGCTCGGGGCCGCACATCCACGAGAAGAACACCGACAGGTTGCGGAAGTGGACGCCGGCCGAGGCGGGGCTGGTGCGCTCGATCTCGGCCCGGATGAACGCGCGGACGTGCTCGGCCTGGACGCCCTCGGCGTCGTCCGGCATGCCGTGCTCGGCGAGGTATCGGGTGAACGCGCGCGCGGTGTCGGTGTAGGAGCGGACGGTCTTGCTCGCCTTGTTGGCGGCTTCCAGGGCGAGCGTCCAGGAGTCGAGGAGGATCTCCAGGTCGGCGCCGCGGGGGACGGCGGGCGCGCGCCGGGCGGTTCGCCTGCGGGGGCGGGAGGAGTCGAGGGGGATGATCTCTGCGGGCATGTCAGGCTCCGGAGGGCAGGGCGACGGCCATTCGATTTGCCGTAGGCGCTGCCGTAGTAATACTCTCTAGCAGCGACGTCCGACCGGGGGAACTTCGCCAGAGCGGAGGAAACCCCAGGTCAACAGGGCAAAGCGAGCGGCCGTAGCTCAATGGATAGAGCATCTGACTACGGATCAGAAGGTTAGGGGTTCGAGTCCTCTCGGCCGCGCCAGCCAGAAAGGCCCGTCACCAGGGAAAATCTGGGACGGGCCTTTCGCTTTGTCCGGACAATCTCCGGATCTTGCTAACAGCCTTGCTAACAGGGGAGCCACCCGGTGGCTCCCACCTACTCCCCAACCGCCTGAGCGAACACATCAGCCGCCGACGCCTCCGCAGCCCGGATCACGTGCGCGTACACCCGCAGGGTGATCGACGGATCCGCATGCCCCAGCCGAGCGGCGACCACATGCACCGGGACGCCGGCCAGCAGCAGAGTCGTCGCGTGGATATGCCGAAGGTCATGCAACCGCGCATGCGGCAGCAGCTCCTTGGGCTTGGCGCCCTGCGCCGGGTTGCTGTACCGCTTGATCACCGTCGCGATGAGCGAGCTGACGGTGTCGGGGTGGATCGGCTCACCATCCGGTGGTGAACACGTAGTTGTCGGTCCCTTGCCACTCTTCACCGACGGCGAGCTTGTCGGCGGCCTGCCGTCTGCGCTGCTCCCGGAGCACCTGCACGGTCCCGTCGTCCAGGCTGACGATGCGCTTGCGCCCGCTCTTGCTCGCGCGTGTTGATCTGGAACAGGGAGTCGTGGTCGTGGGACTCGATCAGGCCGATCGGGTAGCCGTTGCCGGTCAGCCGCCTGGCCTGCGTCTCGAACTGGGCGCCCGACCCGCTGAAACCGTGCACGAAGATCACGGGTCGGTACTTGTGCGTCCCCGCCCACGAGGCGGGCGCCCACAGGACGCAGGCCGCCACGACCGCCGACAACGCCGCCAGGCAGGCGACGACCCCGCGTATCCTCATCCGGAGCTCCTCCAGCCGAAGAGAACATTCTTCTGGTCCCTGTCGGCGTCGATCATGAGGCCGCCCCCGTCAACGGGCTTACGCTTGGTGAACCTCCTGGAAGACCTCCCGGGCGACGCGGTAACCGTCGAAGGCCCGGGCCGCGCCGGCGTACGCCTCGATGTGCACGAACGCCTCCACGATCTCCTCCGGGGTGACGCCGTTGTTGAGCGCGATGCGCAGCTGCCCGCGCAGCGGTTCGAGCGTGCCCAGGGTCGCGGCGATCGTCACGGAGACGAGGGCGCGGGTGCGGGTGTCGAGGACGTCGGTGCGCGGCCACGCGTCGCCGAAGGTGTGCCGGGTGGCCAGGCGCATGAAGTCGGCGGCGTTGGCCGGCTCGCCCGGGCCGGGTTCCAGGAACGGCTCCAGCCTCCTGCCGAGCAGGTGAGCGGCGGTGTCGAGCGCGGCCTCGTAGCCGGGTTCCCGCTGGGTGTCGGTCATGGTTCCTTCCGGATCAGTGCTGGGGGCGCGCGTTGAGCGCGCCGTACTGGCCGCCGCGCACCCGCGCGGGGTCGAACAGGCCCGACAGGTGGGCGAGGTCGTCCGCGCTCAGCGGCACGGCCGTCGCGGCGGCGTTCTGGCGTGCGTACGCCGCCCGTTTCGTGCCGGGGATGGGCGCGATGTCGTACGGCTGGGCGAGCAGCCAGGCCAGGGCCACCTGGCCCGGGGCGTGTCCGCGCTCACCGGCGAACGCCTTCAGCCCCTCGACGAGGCGGAGGTTGTCCGCGAAGTTCTCCTCGTGGAACTTGGGCAGGGTCGAGCGGAAGTCGTCACCGTCGAACGAGGTCTCGCTGGTGAAGCGGCCGGCGAGCGCGGCCCGCCCCAGCGGGCTGTACGGGACGAAGGTGATGCCCAGTTCGCGGCAGGCGGGCAGCACCTCCTGCTCCACCTCGCGGGCCCAGAGCGAGTACTCGCTCTGGAGGGCCGAGATCGGCGCCACGGCGGATGCCCGGTGCAGGATGTCCGGACCGACCGCGCTGAGCCCGATCGCGCGCACCATGCCCGCGGTCACCAGCTCGGCCATCGCGCCGACGGTGTCCTCGATCGGCACGGTGGTGTCGTGGCGATGGAGGTAGTAGAGGTCGATGTGGTCGACGCCGAGGCGGCGCAGGCTGGCCTCGCAGGCGGCGGTCACGTACTCCGGGCGGCCGTCGTAGACCACCCCGCCCTCCTCCGAGGGCCGCGCCCCGAACTTGGTCGCCAGGACCACCCGGTCGCGCAGGCCGCGCACCGCGCGGCCGAGCAGTTCCTCGTTGTGGCCGAAGCCCTTCTGGGACTGGCCGGTGGCCGCGCCGGCGGCGCCGTAGATGTCGGAGGTGTCGAAGAAGTCGATGCCGGCCTCGACGGCGGCGTGGATCGTGGCGACGGACTCCGCCTCGTCGGCGTCGCCGTAGAACTGGGACATCCCCATGCAGCCCAGGCCGATCGGCCGGACGGAGATGTCGGTGTGCCCGAGGGTGACACGGGCTTCGCGCATGATGGTCCTCCTGGTCCTCAGGCGGCGATGGTCTTGTACTCGACGTACTGGGCGAGGCCGGCGACGCCGAACTCGCGGCCGATGCCGCTGCTCTTGTAGCCGCCGAAGGCGCCGTCGTAGGTCGGGGCGGCGCCGTTGACGGTCATCCACCCGGTACGGATCCTGCGGGCGACCTCGATGCCGTGCTCCCGGTCGGCGGCCCACACGCCACCGCCGAGGCCGTACTCGGAGTCGTTGGCGATGCGGACGGCGTCGTCCTCGTCGTCGAACGGGATGACGACCAGGACGGGGCCGAAGATCTCCTCGCGGGCGATCCGCATGTCGCTGTCGACATCGGCGAACAGCGTCGGACGGACGTAGTACCCGCCCTCCAGCCCGTCAGGGGTCTCGAGTCCGCCGGTCACCATCCGGGCGCCTTCGGCGACGCCGAGTTCGATGTAGGAGCGCACCCGCTGCTGCTGGTCGGCGCGGACCATCGGCCCGATGAAGGTCTCGGGGTCGGAGGGGTCGCCGACCCGGACGTCCTCCATCATGGCGGCCAGCGCCGCGACGACCTCCTCGTAGCGGCTGCGCGGGGCGAGGATGCGGGTGTGGGCCACGCAGTTCTCGGCGTTATTGCCCAGCGACAGGGCCCTAAGGCCTGCCACGACCGCCGTCAGGTCGGCGTCCTCAAGGATGATCGAGGCGGACTTGCCGCCCAGCTCCAGGCTGACCCGCTTGAGCTGCTCCCCGGCGACGGAGGCGATGCGCCGGCCGGCCGCGGTGGAGCCGGTGAAGGCGATCTTGTCGACGCCGGGGTGGGCGACCAGGTACTCGCTGGTCTCGCGGCCCGCCGGCAGGATGCTCACCACTCCCTCTGGCAGCCCGGCCGCGTCGAAGACCTCGGCGAGCGCCAGGGCGTCCAGCGCCGTCTCCGGGGAGGCCTTCAGGACGACCGTGCAGCCGGCGAGCAGCGCGGGAACCAGCTTGACCAGGGCCGACTGGTGTGGAGCGTTCCACGGGATCACCGCGGCCACCACGCCGACGGGTTCCCGGCGCAGCCGCGTCGTGGCGTCGCCGACGGCGCCCACCTCCTCCTCCCAGCCGAGAGCGGCGGCGGCGCGCACGTACGCCTCCGTCATCTCCGGGAGGGACTGCAGGTGCGTCCAGCGGGTGAACCACAGCGGCGAGCCGTTCTCGGCGGTGACCAGGGCCGCGAACTCCTCGGCGCGGACCGCGTAGAGCTTGGAGAACCGCTCCACGACGGCGCTCCGTTCCTGCGGGCTCATCCGGGGCCAGGGACCCTCGTCGAACGCCCGGCGGGCGGCGGCGACCGCCCGGTCGACGTCGGCGGGGGCGGCGTGCGGCGCGGTCCCGACCAGCGAGCGGTCGTGCGGGGAACGCACCTCCAGGACGTCCGCGGTGGCCGGGGCGACCCACTGGCCGCCGACGTACAGGTTCGGGTAAGTGATCACGGAAATACTCCTCATATACGTGTCCACCGGACCTTTATGACTATAACGGTCCAGTGGACACGTATCAAGTGTCCGATGGACCGCTAATGTGGGAGCTGTCATGATCCGCGGTGCGCGAGGGGGTTCGATGGACGAGGTGGAGGCGCCGTCCTTCCAGCGGGCCAGGCGGCCCGAGCACCGGGAGCTCCGCAAGCAGGAGATCCTGGACGCCGCGGAGGCGCTGCTGGCCGAGATGCCCGCCGACGAGATCAGCCTCCGGGAGCTGGGGCGCCGGCTCGGGGTGTCCAAGACGCATGTGGTGCGCTATTTCGAGAGCCGGGAGGGCGTCTTCCTAGGGCTGCTCGCCAGGCTCCGGCTGGCCTGGCTCGACGCGCTGGCGGACGAGTGGCCGGCCGCGCCGTGCGAGCCCGACCAGGTGATGCGGGCCTGGGCTGATTCGCTCGCCGCCCGGCCGGTCCTGTGCCAGCTGTGGAGTCTGCTGCCGACCGTCCTGGAGCGGAACGTCTCCGCCGGTACCGTGCGCGCCTACAAGTTCACCGACCTGGAGCACCGCACCCGGCTGGCGGGGCTGGTCACGGAGCGGGTGCCGGCCCTCGGCGCGGGTGACGCTCTCACGCTGACGGAGTACGCCGTCGTCGCGCTGGTGGGCCTGTGGTCGTTCAGCAACCCGACCCCGACCATCGTCGAGGCCACGTCCGACCCCCGGCTCGCGGGCTCCCGGGTGGACTTCGCCACCATGTATGGCGAGATCCTGCAGACCACCCTCGCCGGTCTGCTCGCCCGAGCGTGAGCCGCCCCCGGTTCAGCGGACCGGCCGGACGTACTCGGCGAAGGTCTCGGCGGTACGTGGAGTACTACTCGGATTGACGCGGCACCGTGCGGCCTACGGATCGGAACGTTGCGTAGTGGCCCAGGCCGTGACGATCGCGTACTCGGCGTGCGCCGGTCGTGGTCGGGGCGATCGACAGACCACGATGGGCCAGGGTGCATAGCCCTCAGTGCCTTCCACCTCTGTGGGAGCCACCTTGGGAGCCTCCCGCGTGGATCTCCCACGAAGGGCCGGGATCAGTTTTCTGGGTCGGGGAGTAGGACGGAGGGAAGGGTGGTGTCGGAGGGTAGGCGTAGTAGTTGGTAGAGCATGCCGCCTACTCCCGGCATCAGGCCTGGGCTGAAGGCGTCACGTGAAAGGCCGCTCACCGGGCCGTGCTCGTCCATGCTGCCGATCATGTACGCGGCGAGGTACTCGGGAGTCAGCTTTTCGGGCCCGACACCCACATCGATCGCGTGGCGCACGACTTCCCAGTTGCCGAGGTCTCCGTGGCAGAGTGTGTGGTTCCAGCCGATGCCCCTGGACCAGGACGAGGCGGCGGCCCGGCGCAGCACGTCCGCCCAGCGCGGGTCGCCTTCGCGGGCCAGTCGGTCGGCCGCGACGAGGCCGATGCCGGCGGCTCCGTGGCACCATGCGCTGGAGGTCACGCGATGGTCGTCCATTTCGCGCAGGTCACGCCAGCCCTTCTCCGCCGGGTCGTACAGTGACTCCTCGTACAGAAAGGCCCTGTCCGCCAGGGCGCGGAAGTTCGCAGCGCCGGCTGTGGCGCTGTCGGTGAGCCGGGCCAGCGCCCAGGCGATCCCGGTGGCGCCGTGTGAGACCCCGCCTAAACCTTGGGGAAACGCGGTGCTGGGCCAGCGTGCTCCCCGGTCGTCGATGTGGGCCAGTGAGAGCAGGCGCTTCCCGATGCGGTCGGCCTGCGTGGACCACTGCTGGTCACCGGTCTGTTCCGACAGGCGGAGCAACGGCACGATGGCGCCGGCCATGCCGGTGAGCAGGTCGTACACCGCGTCGGCGGCCACCGCCTCGGGCAGTTGCCTCGCCAGGGCGCCGGCCCGGGCGATCGCCTCCTCCGAGCGGACGGTGCCCAGCCTGCGCAGCAGCATCCAGCTCCAGATCTGCGAGCCGATGCCGACATAGCCGCCTGGGGTGGCGGGGCGGCGCCGCGGCCCGGTGCGGCGTGCCTCCGCGTCGCGCTCCTCGGCCAGCCTGATCGTATGGAGGAGATCGGCGAGCAGCCCGTCCAGCCCCGGCACCTCGTCGGCCCTGTCCTGCGCGGTCTCGCTCACGTAGGCGGCCAGGGTGATGGCGACCCCGTACGCCCCGCCGTACACGTCGGGAGACAGCGACTGTACGAACCAGCCGTCGGAGGTGAGCACCGGCGCGGTCCAGGTTACGGTGCCGTCGTCGCCGCGGACCGCCGTGTCGAGCATGTTGCGGGCGATCCCGGCCGCGATCCGGCGCCGGCGCTGCTCGAGGTCCTGGTGCCGGATGGGAGGCACGGTCATACGCTTGTTGGTGGGCATCCACCCTTCATTGAGGTAGGCGCTGACCAGGGCGGACCGGATCACCTCGCGGTCCAGGGCCGCGTCGCGGTCGCGCCAGCGCCGCAGCGCGTCCGCGATGAGGTCCTGCTCGTCTCCGTACGAGGTTCCGCCAGGGCCGTCGAGACGGCCGCGAGCGGGGGTCGTGGCGAAGAAGGGGATGTCGCCGACCAGCAACTCGGCCACCTCGGCGTCGATCACCTGGGGGTCCGATGGCGCGCCGGGCAGGTTCTCGGCGTGCTGGGCGAGCAACTCCGCCGCCTTGCCCATCGCGGTCGGCTCGTCGTGCAGTGAGGCCGGGTGCCACAACATGCGGGCCAGCTCGGCGTAGGCCTCGGTGGCGCGGACCACGACCCGGATCGGACGGTCGGCGAAGTCCGTGAGCAGCTCGGCGAGCTCGTCCCGCCGTTCCAGCATGTCGAGGTGCTCGACCAGCTCGGTGAATCCGGACAGCACCAGGTCCCAGTAGTGGACGAGGATCGGATCGGGGCTCGGGTGGTTGCCCACCGCTCCCAGCTCGACCCGTTCCATCCCCAATCTCGCCATGTCCGTGCCGGCGTCGACGACGACCGGCACCTGTGTGTACGGCTGCTGGCCAGGCAGGCCTCCGGCGGCGGACATGTCGACGCCGCGCCAGGCGAGCGAGACGCCGCGTCCGGGAAGGAGTCCGGTGCGCAGCACCGATCCGCTGAGCAGGTCGGTCGCCTTGTCGACGGCGTCGCCGTATCCGGACGGTTTGGCCGGGACGTGCGGGGTGAACAGCGTCTCGCAGTCGACGACGACGGGTGCGGGACCGGCCGCGATGAGGTTCTCCCCGTGGAGGTCACTGCCGCCGATCAGCCGCATCAGCGCCAGCCAGTGCCCGACACCGCGGTAGAAGGACCGCAGCTCCGTCTCGTCGGCGCAGTAGCGGTGCTGGATGTGCTCCGCCCAGCCGTACTCCTGGCGAATCAGCACCTCGGGTACCCGGATGCGGCTGCCGGCGGGTAGCTGGGATGCGAGGCGGTCGATCAGCCGCGCCAGCGCCTCGTCCACGGCGAGGGACCGGGGCTTGTAGACCACCTTGCCCTGCGAGCCGTGCAGGACGACGACGCTGTGCCCTCCGCGATGGCTGTCTCCCGCACCGAAGTCGACTCCCACCAACTCGCCTCGGAGACCGCCGGGCAGTGCGGTGAGCGCCGCGCGGTCGGCGGCGAACCTGCGGGCCAGTTCCACGGCCGCGGCGCACCTGTTGTCGATGATCGTTTCGAGCCTGGACAGCATCGTGGGGTAGTGCCCGGTCAGGGACAGCCAGAACTCGGGCGTCGCGGCCGTCGCCTTCCACTCCTGCCACCGCGCCTGCGGCGTCTCGGCGGTCAGCCTTCCGCTGATCCTGGCGGCGTTGAGTTCGAGCAGCAGGACCCTGTTGACCTTGAGGCGGACGGTCTCCTCCAGCGCTTTGGCGGTGCTCTGGCATATCAGCCGGGCCTCCGCCTCCGTGAGGCCGGGGATCGATTCCAGCGTGGCGGACAGCCCGGCCAGCGCCGGTGCGGTCAGATAGTCCAGCGACGGGTCGAAGTCCCCGGCCATTCGGATCATCCCTCCTTGATCAGCAGCAGAAGCGGCTGCAGGTGCACGAGCTCGCCAGCCGGGTGTCCAGGGCCGTCAGCGTGATCTCCGACTCGGCGTACTCGCCGATGAACAGCGGACCGGCCGGGTTGTCCCAGCCTTCGACGTCGGCTCCGCTGCGCCACGCGGAGACGATCTCCTCAGAGCGATCCAGGGTGACAGGCATTGCTACTCCCTTCGTGACTGTGCGTCCCGATCCGCATTGACCGGGTGGGGGCGGTCAGCAGCAGGCGATGGTGCGGGCGCCCGTGCACGAGCTCGGCCTCCGCGTGTCCAGGGCCGTCAGCGTGATCTCCGACTCGGCGTACTCGCCGATGAACAGCGGACCGGCCGGGTTGTCCCAGCCCTCGACGTCGGCTCCGCTGCGCCACGCGGAGACGATCTCCTCAGAGCGATCCAGGGTGACAGGCATTCTTACTCCCTCCATGACCAGGCGTCCCGATCAGCGTTAGTCAGCTGATCGGAAAAATCAATACATAGCGGGCGAAATGTAGGCTTGACGGCATTCAGCAGAAATGGCGAAAGCTGCCGTTGACTGTGACAGAACTTGCTCAGGCCCCGATGCGATGTCCGGAACGCGTGAGCGAGACCGGCCACCCTCCACACCGCTGGCCCACGCCCACCAGGGGGACGACAGCGCACATCAGGGGTTTCGTCCCGCAACGGGCCACGACCATCACCTCGGCGACGGCGCTCATGTGCGGGACGACCCAGCGAACCGCTTTCATACGGAAGGGGAGGCCGCGAGGAGGTTTCCGCTGTTCGGGAGCGCGGCAGGCGGTGGCGAACAGCCCCGGCCACGGGCCGTCCGGCAGCATTTCCCACCAATGTACCGGAGATTTTCCATATATTGCGGGCGACAATTATCGCGATTTGTGAATACGGCCCTCCGGTGGCGCGCCGCCCCGTCCGAGGGCGCCGCCCCGCGATCAGGCTTGGGCGAGAGTCTTCACAGTGGTCCGGAGGCGCGGAAGGCAGATCACCGCGGCGATACCCAGAAGGATCAACAGGATGGGCAACGCCGTCTGCCGCCACGGCCACGCCGGGCCGTCCAGTCGCAGGCCGTCGGCCGGCAGTTCCATGGTCTCGGCGGTCCAGCGGGCGGTGGCCACATCCGTTGTCCGGGCCAGGTCCCGTACGACGTCGTTGTAGGCGAAGTCCTGTCCAGAGTGGACGTACACCGGCTCCAGGCCATCTGGGACCCGGCTCAGGCGAACGCCTGCTCCGGGTACGAGCAAGCGATCCAGGTCCGGGGCCGCGCTGGTCAGATCGGCGCGCGGCAGGAAGGTCAGGCCATGTCGTGACCGGATCGGGCCGCCGTCCGCGCTCACGGCCAAGGTCCGGTCCGCGAGCGACTGGGCGTGCGTGTCGAAAACCGATGCCAGGTCGATCTCACCGGCGCCCGGCGTCAGCATCACGCCGATGGTCGACGGCGCCCACGTCCAACCCGCGTTGACGATCGCGGCCGGCGCGGGCATCGCGATGCCGGTCACGACCGGCGGTGTGTTGCCGTAGTACCGCCAGCCCACGGCCTTGGCCGCGTTCGCCGCCACCGTCGAATCGGTCAGGCGCTCGATCATGTGCAGGGTTCCGTCGATGCCGGACAACACGCCCGCGGTCGTGACGACGGTACCGCTGTCGACGTAACGCTCGCCGTGCACCCAGTTCACCCGGGGATAGTCCGACTCGAACGAGCCGATCCGCAGCCAGTGCGCGGTCGCGGGCCGGCCGTCGAGCAGACCCGCCGAGGCGAGGACACCGGCGCCGTTGCACACGCTCAGCAACAGAGCGCCACGGCCCGCCTGGTCACGCAGCCACGTCGTGATCGGACCGGTACTGGGCTCGCCGACGTCCGGCATCGCCGGGATGACCGCGAGCGTCGGCGCGGCGCCGCCGGTGAGTTCGGCGAGGTCCGCGAAGCTCAGATCCGGCACCAGGTCCAGACCGCCGGTCAACGGCAGCGGACGCCTTCGCGACGCGACGGTGTAGACGTTGAACCGGCCCGAGGCGGCCAGGGTCTCGTATGGGGCGAGGACATCCGACACGACGGCCCCGTTGTCGCCGATCACCACGACCGCGGTCGGTTTGGCGGGGTCGAAAGCCGGTGGAGTGGCGGCGGGAATGGGCCGGTCCGGCCCGGGGGCGGACCGGGCTTCGAGCGCGGCGGGGGCGGAGATCGCCCCGCCCGCCACCGGAATCAGAAGTATCGCGATCACCGCGAGCGCGCGGCGCAGGAAGGTGCGCATCGAAATCCTCAGTGCCAGTAGTGGTCGCGGCGCCACACCATGGCGGCCAGCATGAGCGGGAACATGATCACGTGCCCGGCCATCATCAGCCCCATGGCGGACAACGCCCCGAGCCAGAACGGCACCAGCAGGATGAGGAACGGTAAGTACATCGCGGCCGCCATCTCACCGATCCGCGCCCATGAATGCCTGCGCACGACCATCGCCACGGTCATTCCGATGGTCATGTCGGTCGCCATGACGAGCGCGCCGACCTCCGGCCGCGCGAGCCAGGCGTCCGGCCACAGCGGCGCCATCGCGAACATCCCGGCGAGCATGGCGATCACCATCTCGACGTAGTGCCAGATGAACCGGCCCAGCTTGCGACTCGTACTCCGGGTGGTTGCCAACGTCGTCATGACGTCCCCTCACATTCGGCATCGACTGACACCGATAAGAGTCGCCGCCGGCCGCCTTCCTGCCATGTGCCGGAGGTCATGTCCGAGGTCATGTTGTGGTCATGACCCGGGCGGAAATGGTCAGAGCAGACCGAGTGACCGTGCGCGTAATGCGGCTTGGGTGCGGTCGCGGGCGTTCAGTTTCGACAGGACGTTGGTGACGTGGTTCTTCACGGTGCCCTCGGCCAGGTGAAGTGTTGTGGCGATCTCGCGATTGCTGTGGCCGGTGGCGAGGAGGCGGAGGACTTCGAGTTCGCGGTCGGACAGCGGCACGACCAACGGCTGCGGTTCCGGGGCGCCGGTCGAGGGCAGGCGGACGAACTGGGCGACCACCTTCGCGGCGACGGACGGCTGCAACACCGACTCGCCGCGGGCGGCGGCCAGGACGGCCTCGATCAGCCGAGCCGAGGAGACGTCCTTGAGCAGGTAGCCCAAAGCTCCAGCGCGAAGGGCGGCGAACACGTCCTCGTCGTCGTCGAACGTGGTCAGCGCGATGATGCCGATGCCGGGGTGGTCGGTACACAAGCGGCGGGTCGCGGCGACGCCGTCCAGGACGGGCATGCGCAGATCCATCAGGACGACGTCCGGGGTGAGCTCGGCGGCCTGGCGGATCGCCTCGTCGCCGTTGCCCGCCTCGCCGACGACCTCGATGGCGTCGTGCGTGGCCAGCAGGGTGGCCAGGGCTTCGCGGAACAGCGCCTGGTCGTCGACCAACAGGACGCGGACCGGGCTCATCCGGGAACCTCCATGCTCAACGTGTAGCCCGCCCCCGGTGCCGACTCGACGCTCAACCGTCCGCCCAGGTGCTCGGCGCGTTCCCGGAGCCCGACCAGCCCGAAACCGGACGCAGGCGTCGAAGCGGAGCCGGCGCCGTCGTCGCGGACGGCCAGCCGGACGGCGGTGTCGTCGTAGTCCAGGACCAGGTCGGCACGCGTTGCCTGGGCGTGCTTGCGGACGTTGGTCAGACCCTCTTGCGCCGTACGGAACAAGGCCTCGCGCGTCTCGTCAGGCAACGGTCGTTGTTCGCCGGATATCGCGACGCTGGTGGTCACACCCGCGGCGGATGTCAGTTCGGCCAACGCCTGCAGGGCGTCGGGCAGGGGAGGGGTTTCGCGTGGTTCGCGAAGTGTGCGGACCGAGCGGCGTACCTCGGCGAGTGCGGCCTCGGCCTGCTCCTGCGCCTTGGCGAGTATCTCGTCGGCCTTCGCGGTGTCGGTCGGCAGGACCGCACGGGCGGCCTTGACCTGCATCTGGACGACGGTGAGCGAGTGCCCGAGTCCATCGTGGATGTCGCGTGCGACCCGGTTGCGTTCCTGGACGGTCGCGAGCCGCTCCGCCTGCACGGCGTAGTTGCGCAACTGCTCGTGCGCCTCGGCCAGTTCGACCCGGGCGCGTTGTTCGCGTTGCAGCAACTCCGTCACGATCGCGGCGAACAACGCGGCGACAAGTATTCCAAGCCCTTCCCGCAGCCCTTCGCCCCACGACATGCCGAGGTGGACGAACGGAAGCAGCCCTACCACGACCGCCGTCGCGGCGATCGGCAACCGTAGCAGCACGCTCTGGCTTACCAGCACGACGAGCAGAAGCGTCGCGGCGACCCCTGCGTTCAGCGAGAACACGACGAACGCGATCGGCAGCTGCACGGCCACGTACCCAAGCGACCAGGCCGGCTGATTGCGCGCGCGTATCCACGAAAAGCCGACGGTGGCCAATGTGGTGAACACCGCACCGAGCACGAGCGACGGCAGGGACTCTCCGGATGCGACGACCCCGATCAGCAGGGTGAGCAGCGCGCCGAAGGTCAGCACGACCAGAGCCCTGTTCATGCGCTCACTGTGGGCCGTCCGGCGGCGCGCGGTCAACTCACGGTTCAAGGCATGCAGCAGGGCGAAGCCTGGTCAGGAGCGACTGAGGTGCTTTTCTCGCCGCCTTGATTGTGCCGGCATACGCCTGTGCCGTCGCGAACCAAGGTGCCACTCTCCAGGCCTGAGCTTGTCAGCCCTTCAGATGGTCGACCACGTGCGGCAGGACGGGGCTGTTCCATTCCGACGTGAAAACCTGGCCGATGACCACCGGTGCGCCGCCTGGCGCCTTGCTGCCCAGGACATCTACCGTGCGGCCGTCGCGGGTGGTGCCTGTCACCTGGCTCCATGGCACCGGCTTGCTGAACAGGCCGCCTTTCTTAACGCCCTCGGGGCTGAGCACGACCTTGGCGCCGGCGGGTCCGATCGTCACCGTCTGGCCGCCCCGCACGGCGGCCACGACTTCGTCCGCCAACCGGAGGACCGCGATGGCTTCGATGCGCTCGACGAGCTGAAGCCACCACGTGCGGTACTGGTCGAGGTTCTCGTCTCGATGGTTAGTGGTCATAAAGAATATGCGGGTGCGTTTGTCCTGTTTGAATTGGACCTTGAAGTCGGTTCCCTGGTAGGCGCCGTTGAGGTGCCTCCGCACGATCTGGTAGGCCACCGCTTTGACGGCCGTGAGGTCGTAGGTGTCCTTGCCGTCGATGGTCATGGTGTTTCCGGAAGCTACCAGTGTGTGTCCCCTGTAGCCCTGCACCTGTAAGTAATCGCTCACGTCCGCTACCTCGTGCGTCGGTCGTCCATCGTCCCAGCCGTACGGTTCAGAATGGCCTGGTCACCCGCGGCTGATCAAGTGTCGGTGGGAGCGGTTTAGTCCGGCTTGCAGGACGCTTGCGCTCGACCATCCGGCAGCGCAGAACGGCGTCATCACACTCCATGGTCATCGAGATCTGTATCCGCCCGCGGCGGGCTGAGTGATTCCTCTGCGGGTGTCAGCCGGCGTGGTTGAGGTGGGCGCTGTGGTCGTATGACTCGCGGGCGTCGAGGAGTTCGTCCCAGTGTTCCGTCGTCCAGGCGCAGGCGACCGCCATCGGTTCGAGCATGCTGCGGCCGAGCGGGGTCAGTTCGTACTCGACATGCGGGGCGGCCGCCGCGAAGACGGTGCGCTTGACCAGACCGTCCCGTTCGAGGGACCGCAGCGACTGGGTGAGGACCTTGGGCGTGACGCGGTTCAGCGGCACGCGCAGTTCGGAGAACCGGCGCGGCCCGTGCTCAAGGCAACGGATGATGAGCGGCGCCCACTTGTCGCCGAACCGGATCGGATTGAGCGAGGACGGGCACAGCTCGTCGAACATGTCGTCGGGCAGGGGTTCCCTCATGGCCCCAAGGTATCCCGGTGGTAACCGTGGCTCCAGATACCGTCCGGGGATCGGCCGGGCACATGGGCTCTGGCCCTGGTGAGAGGCGGTTCGCCATGGACATCGTGGTTTTCGGCGCGGGAGGCCGGGCCGGTCGGCAGGCGGTGGCGGAGGCACGTCGGCGCGGCCACCAGGTCACCGCCGTGGTGCGAGACCCCGCGGGCCACGGCGACCTGGGCGGGGCGCGGGTGGTGGCGGGCGACGTGACCGACCCGGTGAGCATCGAGCATGCGGCTGCCGGGCATGACGCCGCTATCAGCGCCGCCGTGGACCTGTCCGCGCCGCCGCACGACTTCTTCACCGCGTCGGCCACCGCCCTGACCGCCGGCCTGGTGAGGGCGGGCGTGCCCCGCCTGGTGGTGGTCGGTCTCGCGTCGATCATGCCCGGGGCGTCCGGTGTTCCTCTGATGGACGAGCCGGGCTACCCCAACGAGTACCGAGCCTTCTACCTCGGCCATGCCGCAGGCCTCAGTGCGCTGCGGACCTGTGAGCTGGACTGGGCGTACGTGGCGCCCGCAGGCGACTTCGACCATGACGGCACGCGCCTCGGCCGGTACCGAGTCGCCGATCATGGTGATCCGGCCAGCCGCATCACGCACGCGGACTTCGCGATCGCGCTGGTCGACGAGGTCGAGGAGCCCCGCCACCACCGCGCCGCGATGAGCGTCCGGGAGGCATGATGCCCGAGGTCCACGACAATCCGGACCCCTGGGTCGCCGAGCACATCCGTCGTTTCGAGGAGACCGGCGGCCGGCCACGCCCTGGCGTGGACGACCTGCTGCTGACGACCCGGGGCCGGAGAACCGGCGAGCTGCGCCGCACCGCACTGGTCTACGGACGCGACGGTGACCGTTACGTCCTGGCGGCCTCCAACCGCGGAGCGGATCATCACCCCGCCTGGTGCACGTGGAAGCCGGTGGACGGGGCGCCTCCCGAAAGACGGCGCCCCGGCCGGCCGGTTCTCGTCGTCGGCCTGGGCCTCGGCGAGAGGCCCGGGCGCGCGCCTATTGGGTGATGGGGCGGTGGTGCATGAGGACGTTGCCGGACCGGAAGGTCCTGGTCTTCAGCAACTCCAGCTTGGCCCGCTCGCCGAGTGACCCGAGGAAGGACTTCCCGCTGCCGAGCACCACCGGGCAGACGAGGGTTCTCACCTCGTCGAGCAGGCCTTCCCGCAGGAGGTTCGCCGTGAGGACGGAGCTGCCGAGGATCGCGATGTCCTTGCCCGGCGCCTGCTTGAGCTGAGCGAGTTCGCCGGCGACGTCGCCCTTGATGAGCCTGGTGTTGGCCCAGTCGGCTGATTCGAGGGTGGTGGACACCACGATCTTGGCGATGCCGTTCATCTTCTCCGCGATGATCGGGTCTTCTTCTTTCACCGTGGCGGTCGGCCACCACGACGCCATCACTTCGTAGGTGAGCCGGCCGAACAGGAGCGTGTCGGCCTCGTCCAGTTGTTCGGCCGCGAACCCGTCGAACTCGCCGTCGACGTTGTGCCAGTCGATCTCGCCGTCGGGGCCCGCGTAGTAGCCGTCGAGGCTTGTCATCATGAACGCGAAGATCTTTCTCATCGCCGTCTTTCTGGATCGCCCTGCATGGACCTTTCGTCAGTGGGTCGGAGCCGGCGGCGATTCCTCTACCTCCTCGAGGTCGCGATTTGCGCGAGCGGCGGGCTGTTCGTGTGAGGGTTCCTGCGATAGGGAGGATGCGTGACACTGACACGAGTACTGGTGGTCGGTCTGGATCCCGCGAAGATCCAGGGCTGGGACCCTGAGCCGGTCCAGGCAGCGTTAGCACGTGGTCAGGCCCGCTTCGAAGAGCATGGAATCGAGGCCGACTGGTGCCTCCTGGCGCTCGACGAGAACCCCGAAGGGGCGATCGAGAAGGCGCTGACCGGCAGAGACTACGCATGCGTGGTGATCGGAGGCGGCATCCGCAAGCACGAGCCGTTGCTCGAACTCTTCGAGAAGATGGTCAACCTGGTACGGCAGCACCTTCCCGACGCGGCCATCGCCTTCAACAGCAGCCCCGAGGACTGCGTCGACGCGGCTCTGCGGTGGCTGCGGTAGGCATCGGAAAGTGGTTGGCGCCGGGGCAGGACGGTTTGGGAGAGTGCCTCCATGGTGGAGGCGGTCGATGTGCGTGACGTGGCGGGGCTGGCCGAGGTGGCGAAGCGCGGTGAGCGCATCAAGTACCTGATGTTCTGGGGACATCGGCCGCCCCGTTCCGGACAGGTCGGCGCCGGGTGTCTGTCGCAGTGGTGGCCGGTGGAGTTCGTCGTGGACGGCGTCGTCTACCGCACCGCTGAGCACTTCATGATGGCGGAGAAGGCACGGCTGTTCGGCGACGAAGAGACCGTCGCGGCGATCGTGGCGGCCGGTCATCCGAAGCAGGCCAAGGATCTCGGGCGGACAGTGCGGGGTTTCGATGCGGAGAAGTGGGCGGCGGCCCGCTTCGATGTGGTGGTTCGCGGCAATCTCGCCAAGTTCGGGCAGCATGCCGACTTGCGGGAGTTCCTGCTGGGCACGGGCGATCGGGTGCTGGTTGAGGCGAGTCCCGTCGACCACATCTGGGGGATCGGACTGGCGGCCGACGACGAGCGGGCCGGGGACCCGGAGCTGTGGCAGGGGCTGAACCTGCTGGGGTTCGCTCTGATGGAGGTAAGGCAGGTTCTGCGGCGGTCGCCCGCGGCCATGGCCTGATCGCGTGCCGGTGCGAGAGGATCGATCGGTGATTCGTCGTGCCGTTGCCGCTGACCGTACCGCCATCGAGGAGATAGTCAGCGCCGCGTACGCGCCGTGGGTCGAGGTCATCGGCGTACGGCCGCTCCCGATGGTGGCCGACTACGCCGAACTGATCGCGGCGGGTCAGGTCTGGGTGCTGGACCCGGTCGAGGGCCTCATCGTGCTCGCCCCCGAGGACGGCGTCCTGCTCATCGAGAACGTGGCGGTCAGCCCCGCGGCCCAGGGCCGGGGCCTGGGACGCCGCCTGTTGGCCTTCGCCGAGGAGCAGGCCCGTTCCCTCGCCTTGTCCGCGCTGCGTCTCTACACCAACGAGAAGATGACCTCCAACATCGCGCTCTATGAGCGCCTGGGTTACGCGGAGACCGGCCGCGAGAACTTCAACGGCCGCTATGCCGTGCACATGCGCAAGCATCTGCCGCCCAACTGACCGGGACCGGCAGGACGGAAGCAAGACAGAAGAACCGATTATTCGGGTCAAGCGGGGCGAAGCGCGGCCGGATTTGACTCATGATCGCGCTCTGGCCGCCCTCGGCCGGGCCGCCGAGGGGCACCGGCCGCAGGAAGGCGGCGGCTACCTCGGCGAGATCCCGCCGACCGGCTGACCGGCCTCGCGTCCGGCCGCCTGGAGCCGCTGCCATTTCGCCATCGACTGCTTGATCTCCTCGCTCAGGAACGCGAAGAACCGGCGGGTCTCGTCCAGCCGCCGCCCGGCGGGGGAGTCGAGACCCAGGACCGCGACGCCCTCGTCGGCGCCTGCCTGAATCCTGAGCAGCATCGGGTCGGACTGGCTGACGTAGTGACTCCAGGTGTGATCGTGGATCCGGCAGAAGTCGTGCCGGGTGCCCGGCACGCGTCCGCGTTCGACCAGCCGCACCTGCACCAGGTATTTGACCGCGCCCGAGATCGCCGACGCGCCCACGTCCAGTCGCTCGGCGAGCTCGGCGGCCGACAGCCTGCCGGAGTCGGTGACCAGCAGCGCGGCGTACACGCGCGAGGCCATCCGGGGCATGCCGGACTCGACCATGATCTGCGCGAACCGTTCCCGGTAGCCGGCGATGGCGTCCTCGTCCGCTCGCGTCACCGAACCCCCCTTCCTCGTCGTGGCCTCGACAGTCTAGAAGTATTCAGAAGCTATACGAACTTCACGAAATTCGTGAAATACGAGTAGCGTCGTCGTCGTGACAGACACCGAACTCGCCGGAGTGCAGAAGACCCTCAGCCCCGTCCTCAGGGCCAAAGCGCTGGACAACCGGCTGCCGGATCCGATCCTCGGCGACGAGTACGCCGAACAGGCGATGCGCGGCCTCGATCCCGACTACGACCACCGCAGATTCGGCGCCAGCCAGCTGGGCCTCGCCGCCGTGGTGCGCGCCAAGGCCCACGACGACTGGGCCCGGAGCTTCCTCGCCGATCACCCCGACGCGGTGGTGCTGCACCTGGGCTGCGGCCTCGACGCCCGGGTGTACCGGATCGACCCGCCCGCCACCGTCGACTGGTACGACCTGGACTACCCGTCCGTCATCGAACTGCGGCGACGGTTCCTGCCGCCGCGCGAGCACCACACGCTGATCGACTCCAGTGTCACGGACCTGACCTGGCTGGAACGCATCCCCGGCGGCCGGCCGGCGCTGATGATCGCCGAGGGGCTGGTGCCCTATTTGACCGAGACTGACGTCCGGCGGCTGCTGACCGGCGTCGTCGAGGCCTTCCCCACCGGTCAAATACAGTTCGACACGGTGTCGGTGTGGGCGTGGCGCACCTCGAAGTGGGACCCCACACTGCGCAGATACGGCACCCGGTTCCACTGCGGCTTCGACGACCCGGCCGCGCCGGCCGATTGGCATCCGCGGCTTGAATACGTCGACGAGGCGCCGATGAACGACTCGCCGGTGCTGATGGCCAAGGCGCCCGCGAACGTACGCCGGATGTACCGCCTCATGAACCTGCTTCCGGGCATGAGAAAGTCCACCCGAATCGTACGGTTCCGGTTCTGACGCGCCGTTCCCCGCGAAGCCGGAGCCCTCGCCGGCCGGGCGGCGACCATCCGGGCCGGGACGCCGGTCGGAAGCGCAGGCGTCGCGTGAAGGCGCCGAAGGTTCTGGGACGGGAGCCCGCGGGCGTTGACTTTGTCGCAAGCTATGACGCACCATGTTGATACAAAGCTTGCGACAAAGGAGCTGCCATGACCCGTGAACCGTTATCGGACGCCGCCGGCCCGCAGGTGCGCGCGGCCGATCTGCGACTGGCGAGCGAGTGGCTGGCCCAGCACGACCTGACCGGCATCCGGCCGACGCCGCCGCTGGCCAGCCGGCTCGCGGTCCGCAGACGCGCCCGCCTCACCACCCAGATCAACCTCGCCGTGCTGATCATGGCGAGCTCGCTCGCCGCGATCTCCGCCTTCGGCAACTCCCAGCGACATCGCCCGCTGTCGCTGCTGGCGCTGTCCGCCCTGGTGGCGGGGCTGCTGCTCGCGCAGTCGCTGCTCGACTGGTGGGTGCGACGCGTCGACCGGCGGGCGGGCGCGACACTGTCCCGCAGGGCCGCCCATCTGATCCAGCCCGGCTGGCGGGCCGTGCTCGGCCGGCCGTACGCCGCCTTCACGGTCGCCACGTTCGCCGGTGCGATGGTGCTGGCCGGCAGCGCCCTGGCCATTCCCGACCCCACCGTGCGGCAACTGGCCGTCGTCCTGCTGATCGGCCTGCTCGGCGTGACGGCCATCACCGCCATGCACCTGCGCTACCTGCTGCGGCGCCCGGTCGTGGCGGAGGACGAGGAGTCGCTGACCGCCGACGTCATCATGCGCGTCGAGGACGCCCGCGACCTCACCATGCCGAGCGTGCAGTGGGCGCTGCCCGTCACGCTGCTGTTCGGCACCGCGCCCGTCTGGTGGAGCGCCGCCGCGATCGCCAACCTGATCCTGGGCCTGGTCGCGTGCATCGTGCTCCAGGCCAGGATGCCGTCGAGTACGACGATGGCCCGGCGGGCCATGAGCGTCCGATGATCGTCATCGACGCGGCCTCGCCGGTGCCGCCGTTCGAGCAACTGCGGGCCCAGCTCGCCCGGCAGATCCAGGACCGCACGCTGGCCGTGGGCGCCCGGCTGCCGACCATCCGCCACCTCGCCGCCGACCTCGGCCTGGCCGTCAACACGGTCGGCCGGGCCTACCGGGAACTGGAGGAGGCGGGGCTGATCGAGACGCGCGGGCGGGCGGGCTCGTTCGTGTCGGCCGCCGGCGAGGAGGGCCGGGAGCGGGCCCGCCGGGCCGCCGCCGACTACGCGGCCGTGATCGCCAGCGTGGGGATCGACACAGGCGAGGCGATCCGCATCGTGCAGGCCGCTCTGACGTCCGGCGCGGCGGCATCGGCCTCGTCGTGACCGTCGACGTCGTTCGTGGTCGTCGTTCGTAGTCGTCGAGAGAGCACCGGACAGGAGTATCAGTGCGATTAGGTCTGCGATCGATTCTGGCATCGTTCATCGCCGCCGCCACGGTGGCCACCGTGGCGGCGGCGGGTCCCACGTCGGCCGAAACCCTGATCGGCTCGTCGAAGCCGGAGCCGGAGCCGGCGGTGGCCGAAGCCGGGGGGACGGCTCCGACCTGGGGCGAGTGCCCGCCGGGGGAATCCGATGTCCCGCGCGACCCGCGCCAGCGGTGCGCGAGCTTGCGGGTGCCGCTGGACTACCGCGACCCGCGCGGCCGGACCATCGAGATCATGATCTCCCGGGTCGGCACGGCGCGCCCCGAGTCGCGCCGCGGGGTCATGCTGACCAACCCGGGCGGTCCGGGCGGCAGCGGCCTGGACCTGCCCGGGCAACTGGCGGCCGTACTGCCGCGCGAGGTCACGGACCAGTACGACCTGATCGGTTTCGACCCGCGAGGCGTCGGCCACAGCACCCCCGTCACCTGCGGCCTCGATCTCATGAAGCAGTTCACCCTGCTGCTGCCCTACCCGGCGCCGGACGGCGGCATCGAGCGCAACATCGCTTTCGCCCGGGACACCGCGGCCGCGTGCGCCGAGCATTCCGGCGGGCTGCTTCCGTTCATCACCACGGCCAACACGGCCCGGGACATGGACCGCATCCGAGCCGCGCTCGGTGAGCCGAAACTGTCCTACTTCGGCCTCTCCTACGGCACCTATCTGGGCGCCGTCTACCTCTCGCTGTTCCCGGGCCGCACCGATCGGGTCGTGTTCGACAGCGCCGCCGATCCGAACCTGGTGTGGCGGGAGATGTGGCGGACCTGGAACGAGGCGGTCGCGGTGCGCCTGCGCGACCTTCTCGCCTTCGCGGCCGAGCGGGACGCCGTCTACCACCTCGGCGCGACCCCTGACGAGGTGCGGCGCACCTATGACCGGCTGGTCGTGGCCCTCGACCGGCAGCCCGTGCCGAATCCCGGCGGCCCCCTGCTCGACGGCAACGCACTGCGCGAGATCACCCGAGGGGGGCTCTACTTCGACGGCTACTTCCCAGTCATGGCCGAGCTGTGGCAGGAGCTCGCGGCCGCCGTCTCAGGATCCATCATGGACGCCGCCATCCTGACGCGACTGGACCGACTGGGCGTCGCCGGCAGGGTAAGCGGTGGTGACTCCGAGGCGGCGGGCATTCCGGCGGACAACAACATCGCCGCGCTCTACGCGGTGATCTGCGGTGACGCCGCCTGGCCGCGCGGCGTGGCGTCGTACGCCCGGCGGGTCGCGGCCGACCGGCAGGCTTGGCCGCTCACGGCGGGCATGCCATCGAACCTCTGGCCGTGCGCGGCGTGGCACACCCGGCCCGTGGAACCGCTGGTGACGGTCACCGGTCACGGGCCGCGCAACGTGCTGATCGTGCAGAACACCCGCGATCCGTCCACGCCCCTGGTGGCCGCGCGCGGCCTGCGCACGACGCTCGGACGGCGGGCCGTCATGATCACGGTCGACCAGGGCGGACACGGCGTCGTCGGGCTGGGTAGCTGCGCCGACGCGGTGATCAGCTCCTTCCTCGCCACCGGGGAACTGCCCGCGCGGGACCGCTTCTGCCCGGCTCCGTCACCGGCCGACGCCGTCGCCCGCTCCACGGCCTCGCCGTACCTGCCTTCCGCGGGGCCGCTGTAGGGCCATCGCCTGTGGACCGCCGGGTGCCGGTGGAGCGCAGGGTGCGAGGGAAGAAAGCGCCGGTCCAGGCGGGTTCGCCTGGACCGGCGCTCAGCCGGACCGGTCGCGGGCTATGCCCGGGTCCACCTCTGGTTGGCGGATCCGTTGCAGGAGCTGACGGTCACGGTGGAGGTGTTGCCGGTGCCGTTGGCGTTCAGGCAGAAGTTGTTGGCGCCGTTGGTGATGGTGCCGTTGGAGTTGAACGTCCACTGCTGGTTGCTGTTGGTGTGGCAGTCCCAGATCTGGACGCGGGTGCCCG
>NZ_JBVJHR010000023.1:0-51178 GCF_055586705.1 Sphaerisporangium sp. NPDC049457
AGTACCCGATCACTAGAAACCCGGGAAGTTTGTGGGACAACCCAGGGCCCGGAGGGGGGGGGGGGGGGGGGGGGAACCCCCCCCCCCCCCCCCCACCCGCGGATTCGCATCGGACGGTAAGGAGCACTGATGGGCGCCGCAGCTCTCGCTTGGGGAGCCGTCTTCGTGGCCTCGGTCGTCTGGGCGCTCATCCCGTGGCCGGAAGGCTGGGTCAAGCGGGTGTGCCTGGCCGTCCATCTCGGCGTCACCGCTTACCTGACGATACGGATCTCGCTGGTGGGCGGTCTCTGGCTCGTTCTTCTCGTACTGGGCCCGGGGGCGGTCATCGCCGCCGCCCGGCTGTGCGCGGACTTCTTCGGCGGGGGAGAGCGGCCCCGGTTCCGGTGACCGACGCCGGGTCCCGTCCCCGTCCCAGACCCCGTCCCCGTCCTCGTCGTCCCGGTCGTGCGCGGCCGGTCTTTCGTGCCGCGCGGTTCTAGGACCCCGGCCGCTCCGGCGCGGGCCGTGGAACGACCAGGCCGCGGGCCACGACGAGCATTCCCAACTGGAAGCGGGTGCGCGCCCCCAGATCGGCGCACAGTTTGCTGACGCGCCGCTCCACCGTCCGATTGCTCAAGGAGAGCCGGCGGGCGATGGCGTTGTCGGTCAGCCCGGCCGCCAGCAGCGCGAGTATTCTCCTCGTCTCTTCGTCGTGCAGCAGAATAAGGAGTTTATTCTGCTCCTCGCCGACCTTTTCCACCTTTGGTAATCGCTTGTTCATCGGATCCCCTGAGTCGGTGTCTTGCCCCCTGGGTGGCGGGTCCGCGGGAATTGATGATCATTACGTTACCGTATGTGTGCGGCAGGGGTAAACCTCTGCGGTCGAGGGCCACGTTACGGAATGTTCTGACGGCATCACGAAAATGAATCTCGCGGTAAACTCCATTCATTCGGGCCCGCGGCGGGCGACGCCCGGACGTCATCCCGCATCGGGTCGCGGTCGTGCGAGGGGGCACGTTGGCGCAGGTGAATGGCCATGTGAGTGCTCGGCCGACCGTCCGGCGGTGGTCGGCGCAGAAGGACGGGGGAGGTCATCCGGGCCAGGCGGCCCGACCGTCCGTAAGGCTCATCGCCATTCTTGCGCCATTCTTGCGCGGCGCCCACGGGCCGCCCGCAGCGCCGTGCCGGCTTCAGCCGCCGGGCGGACGGGAAGACGGGACGCGCGGTTCTTCGGCGCACGTCCATTGGTGACCCTGCAATGCCAATTGGGCCTGATATTGGCCTTTCCGGTCGCCGCACCGGATGAAGATCTCCAGCGCTTCTTTCACGTGGGCGCTGCCCGCCACGTACCGGCCCTGCCTGATGAGAAAACGGCCGAGGTCCAGAGCCGCCTGCGCGCTCTGCGTGTGCTCGCCGGCCCGCTTCGCGACCTCTCTCGCCCGGACCAGGTAGGACGCCGCCTGCGCGGCCAGGTTCGCCTCTGCGCTGAGGAAGGCCAGCCTGCGCAGCGTCCGAAGCGTGCTGCGCACGTCCCCCGAGGCGTCGAAGGTGTCCAGACACGCGAGTAGCGCGCGTGTCGCGAGCTGTCGTTCTCCGGCGGCCAGGTGGGTCTCCGCCAGCCAGAACAGGATCTGGCCTTCCACGGGACCGCCGCCGAGCGGCCGCACCTCCTCCAGCGCCTTCGTGAGCACCTCTCGCGCGAGGTGCGGCCGCTGCCGCCGCAGATGGATCTGCGCGATGTTCCGCGACACATGGGCCGCCACGAGGCGCTCACCCAGCCGTTCCAGTTCGGCGCGGGCCTGTTCCAGGTGCGACAGGGCCGAGTCCGACGCTCCGAGGCGGCGCTCCAGGACGCCGAGGCCCGCGAGCGCGAACACGCCGCCTCGCACCTCCCCGATGCGCAGGAAGAGGCTCCGCGCGTCTTGCAGCAGCCGCATCGCCTTCTGATGGCGTCCCTTGAAGAGGTGCAGGGCGGACAGGAGCTGCATCATGAACGCCTCGCCGCGCCCGTCGTTCAGCCGGCGGGCCGTCTCCAACGCGAGCCGGTGAGTGGTCTCCCAGTCGTCGAAGTAGCTGCGCAGCCCGTACAGGGTGCTGCCGCACCCGGCGATGTCCCAGCAGAGGCCGGACAGGTCGAGGTCGCCGGCCTGCCTGACGGCGGCGGTCAGGCCCGCCCGCTCCATCTCCAGCCAGTCGAGCGGCCTGGCCAGGGTGACCGCGGCGTCCTGCGGCCGCAGGCGCCATCTCGGCGCGTCGCTGTGCAGCATCATGAAGTCCCCGCCGAACAGCGCGCGGTGCGCACGTTCGGCGTTGGCCAGCCACGCCGCCAGCGCTCGTTCGACGACGACCCGCCGTTCCGCCCGGCCGAGGTTCGTCTCGGCCTTCTCACGCGCGTAGACGCCGACGAGGTCGTGGAACCGGTAGCGCGCCGCGTCGGCGCGGACGGGACTGCCCGACACCTCCAGCAGGCGCGCGTCCACGAGCTGTTCCAGCAGCCCTTCCGCGCGGGGCAGCGTGCCGTCCATCAGCGCGGCGCCGAGCCACGCACCGTAGTCGTGCGTGTCGAGCAGCGCCATGCGGTGGAACAGGACGCGGGCGTCGTCCGTCAGGCCCTGGTAGCTCAGATCGAGGCTCGCGCGGACCTGCAGATGCCCGTGGCTCAGCTCGTTCAGCCGCTGCTCGCCCGAGCTGAGGCGATCGGCGAAATAGGCGAGCGGCCAGTGCGGTCGCGCGGCGAGGCGGGCCGCGCAGACGCGTATGGCCAGCGGCAGCCGGTCGCACAGCCGGATCAACCGGCGGGCGGCGTCCGGCTCGGCGTCCGTCCTTTCCGCTCCGATGGTGGAACGCAGCAGGTCGAGGGCCTCGTCGTGGCCGAACACGTCGAGACTGCAGTGGTGGGCCCCCGCGAGGCCGGTCAGCCGGGCCCGGCCGGTGACGATCACCGCGCAGGAGGAGGTGCCGGGAAGCAGGTCCTCCACCTGGGCGGCGTCGGCCGCGTCGTCGAGCAGGACGAGGATCCGCCGGTCGGCCAGCAGGCTGCGGTAGATGTCGCGCCGTTCGTCGATGTCCTCGGGAACCGCGGAACCGGGCACGCCCAAGGACCGCAGGAAGCGGGACAGGACCTCGTCGGACGCGGTTCGCGTCGGCGCGGTGCCGTGCAGGTTCGCGTACAGCTGCCCATCGGGGAAACGGTCGCTCAGCAGATGGCAGAGATGGACGGCCAGGGTGGTCTTGCCGGCGCCCGCCATGCCGGAGATGGCGATCGCCGTCACGGAGGGGCGGCCGGTCTCCCCGGAGACCTGGCCGAGGAGCCGCTTCAGGTACTCCTCGCGGCCGACGAAGTCACCGGTGGTGGGCGGTACCTGCCGGGGGACGGGGATGCCGTGGTGCTCGCCGTCGTCGGGGCGGACCACGACGGGACTTCCTTCGAGGACGGCTTGGTGGAGCTGCTGGAGGCGTGGGCCGGGGTCCATGCCCAGCTCGGTCAGCAGGATGTTCCTGACCTGCTGGAACGCCGCCAGCGCCTCCGACCGCCGCCCGGTCTCGTGCAGCGAGAGGAACAGCTGCTCCCACAGGTGCTCGCGCAGCGGGTACTCCGCCACCAGGCGCTCGAGATGCGGCAGGAGCTCGCCGTGCTGCGCGCCGCTCATCGGCGACAGGGCGGTGGACTCCAGCAGCCGCAGCCGCTCCTCCTCAAGGCGCTCCTTCTCCTCGCGCAGCCCGCTCGACAATTCGATGCCTGCCAGCGGAGCTCCGCGCCACAGGCGCAGCGCCTCGATCAACCGGGTGGCGGCCTGGGAGTGAAGACCCTGCTGGACGTTCGTCCGGGCGAGGGCCGCGAGCGTGCGGAACCGGTGCGCGTCCACCTGGACCGGGTCGATTCGCAGGACATAGCCGGAGGAGCCGGTCAGCAATGTCGCGGTATTCCCGTCCCCTTTCGACTGCCCGAGGGCGCTTCTTAATCGTGAGATCAGGGAATGGAGGGTGCTCGTGGCCGCGGGCGGCGGAGCGTCCCCCCACAACTCCCGTATCAGAACGTCCTTCGGCATCGCCTGACCGGGGCTGGTGAGGAGCAGCGCGAGCAAGGTGCGTTGCCTGCCTGCGGAGATGGCGATGGGCCTGCCGGCCCTCAGTGCCTCGACATGACCGAGAAGACGAAATTCAAGGTCCGACATGAGTCGCTGTCCCCCATTGATGCACCGACGCCGCGTCTTTGCTTCCCCATCTGTTCGAAGACCCGATAATCGAGGATCGAAACGCTCATGGTCCATCGAGTTTCTACCGCGGACCGATCAAGGGTAACGCGGCATGGGCGACCACGACGGTGCCACGACGGTGCCGCCGGCGGGAGACCCGGCGCCCTGACGCGGGGGTGGTTCAGGGACGTGCCGCCGACGGCGTCTCCAGGGCGCGGAGCCTCGCGCGCACCTGTTCGGCGTCGGGGTGGTCCAGGTCGTCCAGAGCCGCCAGCGCCCGCCGCAGCACGACGCGCGCCTCCTCCCACCGGCCGGTGGCCAGGTGGGTGTCGCTCAGCCGGGCGAGCGTGCCGCTCTCGGCGTGGCGGATGCCCAGCCGCCGGTAGAGCGCCAGGGCGCGCTGGTAGCCGGCCGCCGCCTCCTCGTAGCGGCCGAGGTGGTGCAGGGCGTAGCCGATGCTGTCCAGGGTGTCGGCCTGGCCGTAGCGGTCCCCCAGCTCCTCCAGCAGGGCGAGCGCGCGCCGGCAGTGGGCGAGCGCCTGTTCGTGGCGGCCGAGCAGGGCGTGGTTCCAGCCGACCGCGTTCAGCGAGGCGGCCTCCCCGTGGCGATGGCCCGCCGCGCGGAAGAGGTCGTATGCCTGCTGTGCGTGCAGGAGCGCCCCTTCGTACCTTTCCCGCAGTTCGAGCACCCAGCTGAACTGCCGGTGGGTGTGCGCCTGGGCGACGCCGTCCCCGGCGCTCGCGAACAGCTCCAGCGCGCGGTCCAGATGGAGCATCGCCTCGTCGTGGCGGCCGAGGTCGGCGGTGGCGCGGGCGAGACCGCGGTGGGCGTGGGCCATGCCGGTCCGGTCGCCGATCCGCTGGGCGGCCGCGAGCGCGGCGCGGTTCGAGGCGGCGAGGTCGTGCCAGTGTCCCCGGCGGCCGAGGAAGTGCGCGAGGGCCCAGGCCAGCCGCCATGCGGAGCCGTCCAGACCGGCGTCCGCGGCCGAACCGATCACGGCCAGCAGCACGTGATGCTCGGCGGCGAACCAGTCCGACGCCTGCTCCAGGCCGGCGAGGTCGTCAGGGAAGACCCCCGGCGCCGGCGGCGGCATGGGGATCGGGTCGCGATGGGAGGAGAACAGCCGGGCCGCCCGGTTCGCCGAGTGCAGGTAGTGGTCCACCAGGCGGTGGACCGCCGCCCGCCGATCACACTCGGTGTCCTCGGCGCGACCGCGCTCGGCTCCGTACGCGCGCAACAGGTCATGGCCGGTGTAGCGGCCGGGGACGTGCTCGGTGAGCAGGTGGGCGCGGGTCAGCTCGGCGAGCAGGGGCCGGGCCCGGCGGGCGGGCAGTCCCATCAGGGCGCCGGCGGCGGAGGCGCTGACGTCCGGGCCCGGGTGCAGGGCCAGCAGGCGGAACAGCCGAGCCGCGGGCGGCGTGAGCGCATGGTAGGAGCAGGAGAACACCGCGCCGACGTCCGCGCCGTCGGCGCCGGTGAACGCTTCGAGGCTGCCGTGGGCCGCGCGCAGTTCGGCGGCGATGGCGGTGAGCGAGAACGCCGGGCTGGCCATCGCCCGCGCCGAGGCGACGGCCAGCGCGATGGGCAACCGGCCGCACAGCGCGGTGATCTCCCGCACCGCCGCGGGCTCCGCCCGCACCCGGTCCGCGCCGAGGCGAAGCGACAGGAACTCGTGCGCCTCGGTGTCCGACAGCAGGTCCAAGCTCAGCGGGCGGGCGCCTTCGCCGGCCACCAGACCCGAGAGCCGGTGCCTGCTGGTCACGATGGCGAGGCACCCGGGCGCGCCGGGGAGCAGCGGCCGGGCCTGCTCCGAGTCGCGGGCGTTGTCGAGCAGCACCAGCACCCGCCGGTCGGCCAGCAGGCTGCGGTACAGCGCGGACCGGGCGTCCAGGCCTGCGGGCACCTCCCGGGCGGGCACGCCCAGCCCGTCCAGCATGGCGCGCAGCGCCTCGGCCGGATCCACAGGACCGCGGGGGTCGAACCCGCGGAGGTTGACGTACAGCTGGCCGTCGGGGAACCGGTGGGCGACCTGGTGGGCCCAGTGCACCGCGAGCGTGGTCTTGCCGACGCCCGCCATGCCGCCGATCGCGCTGATCACCACGGCCGCCGCCGGGTCGTCCCCGTCGGGCAGCAGGTCGAGCACGTGGGCGAGCTCCTCGCGCCGCCCGGCGAACGCGGGCAGGTCCGCGGGCAACTGCGCCGGGCGCACCCGGCACGGCGGCCGCGACCGTGCCGCCTCCGGCGCCGGGTCGCCCGGAGCGGACGCGGCCGTGGCGGGGGGCGGCTCGGGCGCCGTCTCGCTGAGCACCTGGTCGTGGGCGGCGCGCAGCTCCGGCCCGGGGCCGATGCCGAGCGCCTCGTCCAGCCGCGCGTACATCGCCCGGTAGACGCCGAGCGCGCCGGCGCGGTGGCCGGTGGCCGCCAGGGCGAGCAGCAGGCGGGTGTGCAGCGGCTCGTCGAACGGGTTGTCCTCCGCCGCCCGCTGGAGCAGCGGCACGAGCGGGGTCGCGGCAGCCGCGCGCAACTCGGCGCCGGCCCGCAGCGCGGTGTCGGCGGCCTCCTTGACGACCTCCAGATACTCCTGGTCCAGCGCCGCGAACAGCGGGCGGGCCCGCACCTCCTCGGAGATCCCCTCGGCGGCGGGTCCCCGCCACAGCCTCAGCGCTTCCACGAACAGCCGCGCGGACGCCGCGGCGTCCCCGGCGGTCGCGCGCGCCCGGTCGGCCTGGGCGCGGAAGCGGAGCAGGTCAAGCGTGCCGGCGTCCACGTCCAGCCGGTAGCCGCCGCCGCTGCGCACCAGCCACCTGCCTGCGGCCCTGCGCGGAAGATCGGGTTCCAGCAGCCGGCGGAGCGCCCCGACGTGCCGCTGGACGACGTTGACCGCGCTCTCCGGCGGGTCCTGCCCCCACAGGACGTCGACGATCTCCGCCAGACCGGTGGGACGGCCGGCGCGGGCGAGCAGCACGGCGAGCACCGCGCGCTGGCGCGGCGGCCCGAGGCTCAGCTCCTCCTCGCCTCGCCAGCCCAGCACGGGTCCGAGGACCGCGAACCGCACAGGCCCTGTGGACGTCATCCCCAACTCCACGGCAGTACCCCCCGATGCCGCGCTCACCGACGATCATCGGCGGCGCGGTCGACTGCTTCGTCTGCCTAAGTATGGGAGATTTGTCCGCCTAGTCACACAGAACGAAGTTCGGTGGCTAGCTGAGGGGCACCGCCTTCGCGCCGTCGGGGGCTATGACGAACCACGTGCCGCCGATCCCCTGGCCGTTCTCCTCGCCGGGGGCGTCGTCGCCGGAGTAGCGGTAGATGGGCCACCCGCCCACCGTGAGCTGGACGGTGCCGTCGCTACGCCGGATCCCGCCGACCTGTGACGGCCGCACGCCCGAGACGTAGACCTTGCCGCCGTCCTTGATCGTCACCGGCGGCCAGGTGACCGCGCACTGATCTTCGCAGGTGGACCGCGAGGGAGAGGCGGTGTCCTTGTCGAACCGGTAGAGCGTCGACTGGTTCACGTCGACCAGGTGGGCGTCCAGCGTCCGCGAGCGGACCGCCGTGAGCTGCACCCAGACGGGGGGCCGCTGCTGGACGGCGGCCCCGGTCACCGTCCCGCCGTCACCGTTCAGGCCGTGCTCGGCGGCCGAGCCGTCGACGAGCCGCAGCGTGTCGTTGCCGCCGCCCGAGCCGGTGCCGGTGCCGGTGCCGGTGTCGGAGTCGGAGCCGGTGTCGCCGGATGTCTGGGCGGGGTCGTCCGCCGTCGCCGGCGTGGACGGGGGTGCGGCGGGCGCGGAGGAGGCGGGCGCGGAGGCCGGAGCCGCCGGCGCGGCGTCGCCGATGGTCACGACCTTCCCACAGCCGGCGACTCCGGCCACCCCGCAGAGGACGGCGGCCGCCGCCAGCACGCGGACGCCGGCCCTGCGGGCCGCGCCGCGGTTGGTTTCGAGTCTCACCTGCGGAACACGAGGCAACAGCCCGCGAGGTTCAACGCCGACAACGGGAAAACGGGCCCGGCTTCCCGGGGCAGGCCGGGGGCGATGGGTGAACCTCCGGCGTGCCGGGTTACGTGTGTCGGGAAGGAGACGGTACGTGTACCGACGATATGCATTTCCGCACGTGGGGGGACAATGGCCGATATCAAGATCCCGGGAGACGAGCTGGAGGAGGTATCGCGGTCACTGGGGTTCGTCCTCGACCACATCGACACCGGCAAGTCCGGCATCGACTTCGACCGCGCGGTGGGCTACCCGCTGATCGACCAGGCCGATCACTTCGAGCGCCGCTGGAAGGACGGGCGCGAGCAGCTGCGCCGCCAGTGCGAGTCGATCAAGAAGGCCGTCGACCAGATCGTGGAGCAGGCCAAGAAGACCGACGACGAGGCCGTGGCACACCTGGAAGGCAAGTGATGGCGTCCGTCGACCGTTTCGTCCTCGACGTGCCGGACTCGTGGGCGGATCTGGACGTCTCTGGCGACGCGCTCGCCGAGACCCGTGCCGCCGCCCTGGCGATGGCCGGCGGCGCGCGCGAGCAGGCCGCGATCAACGACATGTTCCGGCAGGCCCGCGAGATCAGCAGGGCCGCCCGCCGCCGCGGCGCCCTGTTCGCCGCCGGCACGGCCACCATGTTCGACGACGGGCTGTTCCTCGGCTACGCGATGGTCTTCGCCGTCAGCGTCCCTCCGGGGCGTGAGCTGACCCTGCCGGTGCTCACCGCGCAGCTGTCACCGGCTCCCGCCTCAGGGCCGGGCGGCGCGGGCAGGCCCGGGGGCGGGAAGGCGCCCGAGAACCGGAAGGTCACCACCGTCACCCTTCCCGGCATCGGCCAGGTGGCGCGGATCACCGGCACCGAGGAGGCGTCGCTCACCACGGAGATCTCGGTCCGGATGCTCACCATGCACACCGTGGTGCCGATCCCGGAGTCCGAGCGCGACTATCTGATCATCACCTGCGCCAGCCCGAACCTGCCGCTCGAAGCGGAGGTCTACGAACTCTTCGACGCGATCACCGGCACATTTCGCTTCCTGCCCGCCCAGCCTCCCAAAGGCGCCTGAGTCCCGCCTCACCCGACGAATCCGCCGGTGAGGGCTTGGGCTGAGGCGTCCTTCCTGGAAATGGCCGTGAGGCCGGTCACGGAGATCGTGTCGGAGCGGCTCCATCGTCTGCGGCGAATCCGCCGGTGTGGGGTCGGCCGTGGCGGCGTTCGTGGGGGATGGCCGTGGGGCCGGTCCGGGAGGTCGTCTCGGGCCGGCCCCACCACCGTGCGGCGGCGGTTCGCGCCGCCTTCAGTCGGCAGGCGCCGTATTCGGCGCCTGCACCGTGGTCAATGTGCCGTCCCCCAGGTGCAGCAGGCCGCGTCCCGGCTGCGGGGCCTGCCCGACCAGGCCGCGAGTGAGCCGCACCCCGATCACCTCGCCGTCGCTGAGGCTCTGCGGGGACAGCAGCATCCCGGACCGGTTCCGCTTGACCTGTCCCACCCAGCCGGCGAGCCCGAGGGACAGCGCCTCGGCGTTGCCCGCCAGCACCAGGCCCCACCCGTTCCCGGCGCCGCCGCGGGCCAGCAGCGACAGATCGGAGTCGATGTCCGACTGCATGAACAGCTCCGCGTCGTCCACGAGGATCACCGCGTTGTCCTGCGGCACGTCGCCGAGCGCGGCGCGGAACGCGGCGACCGTCACCTCGGCGTCGGTGAACAGGGCCCGCACCCCGGGGGTGCCCGCGAGGTCGCGCAGCGGCGAGCGCCGCGGGGCCAGCAGGATGAGCCCCGTCCCCTGCTCCAGCAGTGAGCGGGCCACCGTGACGAGCACCGTGCTGCGTCCGGTGCGGGGCGGCCCGGCCACGACGAACGTCGGCACGTCCGCCAGGTCGGGGCCCACGGCCGTCAGGGTGTCGCCGCCGACGGCGACGAGCGGGCGCATCGGCCCGGGGGCGGTGCGCAGCGCGGAGGCGGCCTGGTAGGCGATCCGGTCGGGGAGCAGGTCCAGGCGGATCGGGCGGCGGGACGACGGGACGTCGGCCTCGCGTGCCGCCACCTCCTGGCCGAGCGCGGTGAGGACGGACGCCTGCGCCGTGCCCGACAGGTCGGGACCGAGGACGGCGATCTGCACCTCGCTGGTGTCCTGCACCCGCGTGCCCCGTCCCGGAGGCGGGTCGGAGGGCGCCGACCTTGAGGTGAGACCGACCGACGAGTAGTCCGCCCGGTCGTTCAGCCGCAGCACGATCTTGTCCTCGGTGGTGCCCGCGAACCGGGCCGAGCCGAGGACGCGGTCGCCCGCCAGCACCAGATGGATGCCCGCGCCCGCGCCGTCCCGCAGCAGCCGCATGAGCCGCTCCAGGTAGCTGCCGTTGTCGAAGGTGGTGAACTCCCGCTCGAACACCTCGAAACGGTCCACCATGACGACGATGTGCGGGGGACGCTCCCCGGGGGGCGCCATCCGCCGGTATTCGGCCAGGTCGGCGGTCCCGCGCGCGCCGAGCATCGACTGGCGGGCGGTCAGCTCGGCGGTGAGCCGGTCCAGCAGCCGTCCGAGCCGCTCGGTCTGGTTGCGCTCGACGACCACGCCGCAGTGCGGGAGCGCGGCCAGCGCGTTCAGGGCGCCGTTGCCGCAGTCGATGCCGTAGATGTGCACGTCGTCGACCCCGTGCGCGCGGGCCAGCGCCGCGGCCAAGGTACGCAGAGTCTGGGAGCGGCCGCTGCGCGGCGAGCCGATGATGTGCAGGTGCCCGGAGCGGTCGAGGTCCAGGAGCAGCGGACGGCGGTCCTGGTCGGCGGGCAGGTCGACCAGCCCGTACTCCACCGGCGCCAGGGCCGCGTCCCGGTCGTCGCGCGGCTTGGGCCCGGCGGGCTCGGACCATCGCAGCACCTCGGGCAGCGGCGGCAGCCACGGGCTGGGCTGGGCGGGGACGCCCGCCACCCGCGCCGCGTCCGCGACGGCCCTGACCAGGACGGCGAGGTCGGTGACGGCCTCCTGGCCGGTCGCCGCGTCCTTGACGCGGGCGGCGAGCGGCAGCGGTCCGCCGAGGTCCCGCCAGCCGACGTCCTGGACCCGCACGGGGATCTCGGTGGACGCGGCCACCGCGCCGGCCGGCCGCCGGCCGCCGACCCGTCCGGCCTGGAACGGCAGCAGCGCCGACGGTCCCAGCCTGGCGTAGGCGCGTCCGGGCGTCCCCGGGGAGATGGCGCCGGAGTCCGGCGCGTCGATGATGTCCCGGCTCTCGGAGGCGTCGGTCGTCCGCAGCGCGATCCGCAGGTTGGTGTTGGCGCGGATGTCGGCCGTCACCGCGCCGCTGGGCCGCTGGGTGGCCAGCACCAGGTGGATTCCCAGCGAGCGGCCCCGCTGGGCGATGTTGACCAGGCCCGAGATGAAGTCCGGCAGCTCACGGGCCATCGAGGCGAACTCGTCGATCACCAGCAGCAGGCGGGGCAGCGGCTTCAGCACGTCCCCGCCGCGCGCCCGCTTGTCCAGGTAGTCCTCGATGTCCTTGGCGCCCGCCTCCGCCAGTACCTGTTCGCGGCGGCGCAGCTCGGCGCCCAGGGAGACCAGCGCGCGCTCCACCAGATGGGTGTCCAGGTCGGTGACCAGGCCGACCGTGTGCGGCAGGTCGGCGCACTCTGCGAAGGCGCTGCCGCCCTTGTAGTCGACGAGCACGAAGGTCATCTCGTCTGGGCGGTTCACCACCGCCAGGGTCGCGACCAGGGTCTGCAGCAGCTCCGACTTGCCCGAGCCGGTCGTCCCGGCCACCAGGGCGTGCGGCCCGTCGCGGACCAGGTCCACCGAGAAGTCGCCGTCGTACCCGGCGCCGAGGACCGCCCGTGTGCTGCGGCCGGCGAGCGCCCACCCGGCGGCGATGGCGTCGGCCGTGGGCGGCTCGACGCCGAGCAGGTCCAGTAGCCGCACCGCGCCGGGCAGGGCGCTCTCGTCGCTGTCGCCGACGCCCCGCAGCGGCGCCAGGGCGCGGGCCAGGCGCTCGTACCAGCCGCGTTCCGGCGAGTCCACGCGCACGTTCTCCGGCGGCGTGCCTTGTGCGGTGCGCACGCTGACGCCTTCCGCGTCGATGGCCACCACCGCCGTGCACTCCTCGGGCAGCGACCGTTCCTCGCGGTCCAGGCAGATCGTGTAGACGCCCACGGACGGGCCGTCGCGCAGCAGGCCGACCACGCCGGGCAGCGAACGGGCCCTGCGGGCCTGGTCGAGCACGACCAGGATGTCCGGGGAGCCCGCGGCGCCGCCGCGCTGCACGTCCGGGCCCGCCGCCATGCGGGCGGCGACGAGCTGCCCGAGCTCGCCGATCCTGCGGGCCATCGAGTCGGAGGTGCTGCCGATCAGGGCGTAGGCGTCCTCTCCCTGCGGCCGGCAGTGCGGCAGCCAGCGCGTCCACGACCAGGCGTCCTCCCCGTCGGGGCCGGCCAGCACGACGATGCGCAGGTCGGCCGGGCTGTGCAGGCCGGCGGCCTGGGCGGTCATCCAGCCGGCCAGGTTCGCGGCACCCTGACCCGCGACGCCCGTCACGCCGGCGTCGCGCAGCGGGATCGCCACGGGCACCTGGGTCAGCCAGGGCACCGTGGTGCGGCGGTACTCCTCCAGCGCCGGGTCCTCGACGGTCAGCGAGGACGGCAGATCGGCGGTGCCCACCCGCACGTCGAGGAAGTCGGGATCCCGCCACCGGCGCTCCCACAGCCGCTCGGACGGCTGTGCGGCGGCCTGCAGCAGCGACGCGGGGTCGGGCAGCGACAGCCGGAGCGTGTGCTGTTCCTTCAGCACCGCGGTGTCGACGGCTTCGCGCACCCGGGCCAGGGACGCCTGGTGTTCGCGAAGTTTCTCCTGGTAGCTGACCTGGGTCTGCTTGCGCCCGCCGAACTGGGTGAGCAGCGCGCCGAGCGGTGACAGCAGCGCGAGGAAGACGAACGACCAGCGGCCGGTGGTCAGGATGGCGACCAGGGCCCCGCCCACCGGGACCAGCAGGATCGGCAGCAGCGGAATCGGCCGCTTCTCAGGCTTGGCCGGCGCGGTGGACAGCCGGAAGCGGCCGCCGCCCCGGGTGGCCCGGAACCGCGGCGGCCGGTTGAACTCAAGGCCGAGCCCGTCCGCGGCGGGGGTCAGCGGCACCCGCCTGCTCGACGGGATCGCCAGCTCAAGCAGGGTGTCGTCCGCCGCGAGCTGGCTGCCCTCCGGCCAGTCGGCCGTGCCGGACAGTTCCTTGCCGTCCAGCATGGCCTCGCCGGATGCCGTCACCTCCACGGTGCGGTCGACCCGGACGCGCGCCCGTGCCGCGACCGGCGGCGCCCCCGCCGACAGCCGGACGCGGCAGGTGGCGGCGCCGCCGATGTCGTAGTCGCCGGGCGGCAGTCGGAAGGACGTCCCGGCTCCCGGGCCGCTGACGACCCGCAACTCGGCCAGGCCCTCGGGTTCCGGCTCCCCGGGTACGGGGACGCCGAGCCCGAGTTCCATGCCGTCGCGGACGCCCGCGGCGTACAGGGTGGCCTCCGGGTCGAGCGGCTTGGAACCGATGTACAACACCGTGTCCGTGACTGTGGGCGTGGCCGTGTGCGCGGGGCGTCCGGCCACCGCGACCGTGTGTGCTGGGGACCCGGCCACCGCGTCAGTGCCTGCGGAGCGCCTGGCGCCGCCGAGATCGACGGCACGCGCCAGTTCCGCGGCGAGCCGCCCCACCTGCGCGGAGGGTTCCGTCTCCACGGCGACGACCGTGGAGACCCCCATGTCCTGCGGGGTCCGGACGCTGACGTTCAAACGCACGGCAATCGATTCCCTCGTACGAAAGTGGTGGGGTGGCGCGTCGCGGCGGCGACGCCTGGGTTCGTCCTCGCTTACGACAGGTTCGAACCGAGCTGGTCGTCGGTCTGGGAGAACGCGTCGCCGACGGCCTTGACGTACTGGCCGATGCCCTGGAGCGACTGGTTCACCTGGTCGAACCCCTTGGCGAACTCGTCGAAGAAGGGCTGGAACTTCTGCTGCGCCGCAGGGGTGCTGTACCCCTGCGCCAGCAGGTTCTGGATCTTGCCACGCACCTCGGTGAGCTTGTCCTGCAGCTGCGCGAAGTCGTTGAGCAGCGCCGCCGAGGTCGAGGCGGTCTCGTCGGAGTTGACCGTGTAGTTGGGCATGAGATTTCTCCTTGACATCTGTCATCCATCCACCGGAGGTGGAGGTCTTTGAGCGCCCTGCCCGGCCGGACGGCCGCGCAGGGAAGGTCAGGGCGCGGTCGGCGATGGCGGCAACGGAACATCCTGCGGCAGCGCCCCAGGCGCCCCCGGCGACGCGCCGCCGGTCTCGGCCGGAGTGCCGCTCGAAGCCGGCGCGGCACTGCTCGCAGGTGGGGCACTGCTCGGGAGCGGCGGTGTGTTGCCCGGAGGCGGCGTGCTGTTCGGGGCCGGAGCGGCGCTGCCTGGGGACGGCGGAGGAGTCCCGTCCTGCGTCCCCGTGCCCGGTGCCTGAGCCGGCGCGGTGGACGCGGACGAGGCGACGGGCTCCGGTCCCGCACCGCTCACCGAGGCTGCGGTGTTCGGTGCCGGGGAGGTCGTGGTGGTGGCCGGAGTCGGCGTCGAGCTCGTGGAAGTTGGCGAGGGGGACGGATCGGGGGCCGATGTGGTGGGGGTCGAGGAGGTGGGGGAGGGGTCGGTGGTGGCAGGAGCCGGGGTGGACGACGTGGCCGAGGGGCCGCCGGTCGGGGACGGCGCGGTGCCCTTGATAGGAATGATCGAGTCCAGGCCGTGCGCCACCGGGTTCTTGCCCACCGAGCCGACGGCCTTCGGCAGGAAGTTGCCCGCCTCGCCGAGCACCGCTTCGCCGGGATCCGTGCCTTCGCCGATCGCGACACCGATCTTGGCGGCGGCGGACGCCCCTTCTGGGACCAGGTCGATCCCTTGCTGGATCGCCCGATCCTTCAGGCTGTCCGGCCGCCCAGTGCCGCCGCCTCCGGTGCCCGTGGTGGTGCCGCCGATGCCCGTGCCTGGGTCCGTCCGGCCTGTGGTGGCGGGGGTCGGGGTGAACGCGCCTCCGGCGAACCGGCCGTCGCGGGTGTCGCGTACACCCTTGATGGCTCCGCCGGTCAGGGCGCCGGCGGCGGCGCCGGCCAGCAGGTTTCCGGCGGTGATCTGATCGCCGTTGAGCTTCTTGACGATCGCCTCCTCGCCGACCGCCTTCCCGAACTGGCCGATCGTCCCGGTGACCAGCTTGCCTCCGGGGCTGTGGAAGGCCACCTCGAAGGGCCTGGAATCGGCGAAGGTGTCGGTGATCTTGCCGATGCTCCCGCCCGCCTTCTGGAAGAAGCCGCCCGACTCCGCGCCGCCCTTGAACAGCCCGGGTGCGATCTTGGATCCGACCGTGGTGGCCGCCCGGCCGCCCAGCCGGAACAGCGCGCCTCCCGGGACCAGGGCGATCAGGCCGGCGGCGAAGTCGCCGGCCTTGAAATCGCCGGTCACCAGTTGCTGCACGGTCTGGAAGGCGAACAACGCGGCGCCGAGGACGAAGCCGACCACGGGGAAGAAGACCGTGACCACGGCCACGAGGATGTCGATGAGGATCTTCACGAACGGGAAGTCCTTGAAGAAGTCCGCGATCTTCTGGAAGAAGTTGCGTTCTGGGATGGCCTTCGCCGCCGCGTCGTCGAGCTCCTGCCCGGCGCTCCTGGACGCCTGCTCGCGCAGGCTCCTGGCCTGCTCGGCCAGGCTCCGGGCGGCCGACATGGTCTGGTCGGCGGTGTCGATGCCGTCCTGCTGCCGGCGCGCGGCGTCCTTCTGCGCGTCGGTGGCGTCCGCGGGAAGGGCGGGAACGGTCTGCCCGGCCGTGCCCGCCGCCGGCCCCGCCTGGTCCATCGCCCGGTCGATCTGGGACTGCGCTTCCTCAAGCCGGGTGGCGTAGGTCTTGTACGCGCCGGCCGCCGTCTCGAACGAGTCCCGCGTCTTCGCCAGCTTCTCCGGCAGGGACTTGAGCTGGTCGCGGAGCGCGTCCATGGCCTTCCCCTTGCCCTGCTCGACGGCGCCGCCCTTGCCGAGGATGTCGGCGGCGGTCCTGGCCTGGTCCGCGATCTCCTGGTAGCGGTCGGCGAGCCGGCGGATCTCGTCGGGGTCCCCGGGAGTGGGATCTTGCGACATTCCGAGCACGTCGAAGCCTGAGGTGTGTCGTCGTGCCACGTAGTCCCCCCGCGTGATGGGCACCTGCCGCCCGATACACGGGGTCAACGCCGCGAAGGGTTCACCTCGAACTCCGGGAAATCGCGTCGAACCCTTTCCTCGTCGGTCACGTGTGCCCTCAGGAGACGCGGACGGCGCCGGCGGGCCGTCTCTCGTGACGAGGAAGGCCGTGAGTGCCGAGAGATGGGTGGAACCACATGTTGAGCAGCGGTGGTGCCCGTGCGGCCGGTGCGGCCCGCCGGCCCGCGGCCGGGTCCGTTCCGGCGCGGCGCGGACGGCGGCGCGGCGCGCGGTGGGCGGCCGTCGCGGTGCAGGTCATGTGGACGGCGCTGTTCCTGACGGTGACGGTCGTCGCCGCGGACGCCTGCGTGGGCCGCGCCGCCGTCACCGTGAGCGGCACGATGAGCGTGGCCGGAGCCGGGGCCGGAGCCGGGGCCGGAGCCGGAGTTGAGGCCGGAGTCGCCGTCGCCGCCGATGGGGACGACCTCGTCAAGGTGTACGTGGTGAAGGCCGCGGAGCGGAATGGCGGCCGGCAGGACACCCTTGCGGCCATCGCCGCGCGCACTCTGGGCGACGCCGGCCGCGCCGGTGAGATCTTCCAGCTCAACCGGGGAAGGGCTCAGGCCGACGGATCCGCCCTGCAGGATCCCGCTCAACTGCGACCGGGATGGATCCTGAGGCTTCCGGCCGACGCGAGCGGCCCGGACGTCCAACTGGCCCGCGAGACGAACGGCGGCGACACCACCCAACCGGACGCCACCTCCCAGCCTGACGGCTCCGGGCAAGGGGACAGTGCCGGGCAAGCGGACGGCTCGGGGGAGACAGACGGGGCCGGGCAGGGGGACGGTGCGGCGGGCGGGGCGTCTACGGGGGACGGTCCGGCGTCCGGGCAGCAGCAGGTGCAGGGGCAGATCGTGGTTCCGCTCCCGGTCGTGCTCGCCGTGCTGGGCGCGCTGCTGCTGGGGCTGCTGACCGCCGCGATCGTGGCCAGGCGGCGGCTGCGGCGGGTGTTCGGCTGGTGCGCGCGGACGGTCCGGCGGCTCGGCGACCCGGCCCGCCGGGCACGCAGGCTGGCGTTCCGGAAGTCGCTGGCCCAGACGTTCGCCGCGGATGGTGAGTCACTGCGCCGAGCCCACATGGCCGTCTCCGAGCTGACCGGCCGCGAGGGATGCGCCGTCCACGCTGTATCGGTCGACGACGCGGGTGTCACCGCCTGGGTGGCGACCCAGGACGCCCCGCCGGCGCCCTGGCGCGATCTCGGCGGGGCGCGCTGGCGGCGTCCGGCCGACGCCTTCGCGCCGTCCCCCCGCCGCGCCCATCCCGCTCCGGGCACGCCGCCGCCCTTCCTGGTGCGGGTGGGGGTGGACGACGAGGGCGGCAAGGTGTTCGTCGATCTCAGCCGGCTCGACGGGGTGCTCAGCGTGGCCGGCGACCGCGAGGTGGCCCGCGACGTGGTCCGGGGGTTGCTCGCCGAAGTGGCGCGGACCGCGCCGGCGACACCGGTGGCCGTGCTGCCGCAGCCCGGCGCCACCGCAGTCGAGGTTTCCCCGGACCTGCCGCGGGTCGAGGCTCCGCGCCCCGGTTCTGCCTCCGTTCCGGCGGGCGGACGCGGGACGGGCACGCTGCGGGCGGCGGCCCACCGCCGCTTCCTGAGGGCGTTGCTGGTGGTCACGGGGTCCCCGACGGCCGAGGAAGCGGCGGATCTGGCCGCGTTCTGCGATCCGGCCATCGGCTGGACCGCGTTGGTGTGCGGCGAGGCGGACGGAGCCCACTGGCGCTGGCGGGCCGCGCCGGACGGGTCGGTGGAGATCCCCGTCCTCAGCCTCACGGTCTCGGCCCCCGCGTGACCGTCCGGCGGACGCCGCCGCCCCCAGCCGTGAGAACGGCCAGGCCGGGGAGCCATCGCGGGGGGAAGGGGAGGGGCGCCGCGTGGAAGGGGGCGGGCCAGCATCGTCGCGGGGAGGGTCAGGCGAGGGCCGGAGCGGGGGTGGGTCGGCTTTTGTGTCGCTTTCTGAGGTGGTCGAGCGCGTAGTGCTGCCGGGACTTGGCCGTGCCGATCGGTATGCCGAGATCGTCGGCCACTTCGCGGATGGTCTGCCCGCGCAGGTAGGTGTGCACCAGGACCTCGCGGTGCTCCGCCGAGAGCGAGCCGAGCATCTCGGAGACCGCCACCGCGGCCACCACGGCGTCCGCGTGGTCGCGCTGCGTGACGTCGAACATGTCCGTGCCGGTCACCTCGTGCCGGTGGAAGCCGCTCCTGGACCGGTCGATGACGAGGTTGCGGGCCACCGTGAGCAACCAGCCTCGTACCGACCCTTGGCCGTTGCGCAGCCGTTCGGTGTTGTGCCAGGCGCGGACCAGGGTCTCCTGGACGATGTCCTCGGCCAGGTGACGGTCGTTGAGGAGCTTCTCGGTGTAGGCCAGCAGGGCCTTCTCGTGTTCCCGCACGAGGTCGCCGAGGTGGTTCTCCCGCGTGCCGTCCGCATTCTCCTGCGGCGCGGCCAACGGTGTGCGCGGTTGGGACGTTCTCATCTTCTCTTCCGGATGCACCACGGGCGGGGCCGTGGGGATGACCACGCCGCCGTGCGACGGGTGTACGACAGGGGCCGGGAGGCGGGCAGAGCTTAGGTCGGCGTCACTGCCGAAAAAGTGCTGAAAGAGGTCATATGGCGTCCCGCTCCGCCGACCAGGGGGTGAGCGTATGGATTGGCGCCAGTCCAGGTTGATCGCCGTGCCGTACGACGGCGGCGCCGAGCCGCGATCCGCCGTCGCCCCGTGCCCGGATGGCTCCTCTTGCGATATACATCGTTCAGCGATATATATCGGCTATGGCATTGCGTGAGCAGAGCTATCTGATCCTGCTGGCTCTGGCCGAAGGTCCGTCGCATGGGTACGGGGTGATCAAGACCGTGCGTGAGCTGTCGGAGGGGCGCGTCCGTCTCGGGCCGGGCACCCTTTACGGGGCACTCGACCGCCTCGCCTCCGAGGGGCTGGTGCGTGTGGTGAAGGAAGAGGTCGTCGACGGCCGGCATCGGCGCTATTACGAGCTCAGCGGCGCGGGCGGCGAGGTCCTCTCCGAGGAGACCGCCCGCCTGGCACGTCTGGCCGCGACCGCGCAGCGGCGGCTCGACCTGCGTGCGCAACCCGGCATGGGGGTGTGATCGAGTGGAAGCCTACGAGCGTGCCGCCAGGCGTCTCATGCGGGTTCATCCTCCGCGCTACCGCGAGCACCGCGGGGAAGAGGTGCTCGCGACGCTGCTCGACCTGGCGGAGCCCGGCCAGACCCGGCCGGCCCTGCGCGACTCTTTCGACCTGATCCGCGGCGGCATCGCGCTGCGCTTTCGCGAGCATCCACGGCTCGGCGCGTGGCTGCGCTACCGCCTGCTCGACCAGCGCCTGCCGTACGCGTACCGGTGGTGGGCCCGCGACGATCTGCTGAGAGGGCGTCGTGCGGTGCGCGCCGCCACGCGGACCGTCGCGACGATGCTTCTGCCGCTCCTGCTGGGGTTGCCGAGTGGTGGCGGGGCCCTGTGGGCCATGGCGGCGGGGGCGGCGGCGGTGTGGGTCGTCAACTGGCTGGGCGACGAGCGGCAACGGCGGAAGCTGCTGGCTCTGCACGAGTTCCGGCCGGACGGCACGCCGCTCCCCGTCCCACCGCCCGGCCGCCCCGTGCCGCCGCCCGAGGCCGCCTGAGGCGCATGTCCCGGGACGCCGAGGTGGACGAAGGCGCGGCCGGCGGCACGGTGACGCCGTCGGCCCGCCTGCTCGGCGTGCGGGTCGTGAGTCAGGGCTTGAGGGCCACGCCGCCGACGCAGGCGACCTCGGCGGCCTCGTCCCACAGGGTCGGTTCGAGCCGCCAGCGCGACACCGAGACGATGCCGGGTTCGAGCAGCGTCAGACCCTCGAAGTAGCCGGTGATCTGCTCGGGGCTGCGGGGGGTGTAGGCCACGACGCCGGGCCCGGAGTTGTGAGCCCGCAGCGCCTCGACGTACGAACGGTCGGTGTCGGCGCCGTCGTAGAGGGCCAGATAGCTCCCCGAGGGCAGCGCGTCCATCAGCCGCCTCACGATCGCGCGGGCCTCGTCGTAGTCGCCGACCAGGCCGAGGATGCCCATCAGCATGAGCGCGGTGGGCCGGGTGAAGTCCAGCGTCTTGGCGGCGGCGGCCAGGATGCGCTCGGGGTCGCGGACGTCGGCCTCGATGTAGTCGGTCGCCCCCTCAGGGGTGCTGGTGAGCAGTGCCTGGGCGTGCACCAGCACGAGCGGGTCGTTGTCCACGTAGACGATGCGCGAGTCGGGCGCCAGCCGCTGGGCGACCTCGTGGGTGTTGTCCACCGTGGGCAGCCCGGTGCCGATGTCCAGGAACTGGCGGATGCCCGCCTCGCCGGCCAGGAAGCCCACCGCACGAGTGAGCATGTGCCGGGAATGACGGGCGATGTCCACCATGCCGGGGAAGACTTCGCGGACCTTGTCCCCTGCCGCGCGGTCGACCGGATAGTTGTCCTTGCCGCCCAGCAGGTAGTTCCAGATGCGGGCCGAGTGCGGCACCGAGGTGTTGACGCGCGGCGGCGCGGGACGCTCGGCGTCGTCGTCCGGGGCGTGTGCCGCGACCTCTGTCTCGGACGCCGAGACCTTCGTCTCGGCTGCGGAATTCGAGGGGGTGGGGTTCTCGGCCATGGGGGGACCCTCCTGCATTGCGATGGTTCTGCTGGGAGGTTACGCCGCTCCGGGGGTCCCGGCACCCGGCCGTGCCGGCGTTGTGCCACGGCCGTGCCGGCGCTGTTCGGCGCCGGCGGGACGAGGCCCAGGTCAGCGCGCGGGGCGTGCTCAGAGTCCGTGGCAGGACGAGATCATTCGTGGGGGACGCGAAATCATCCGCGGGAACACGAGACCGTCCGTGACGACACGAGATCGTCCATGGAAACACGAGATCCCCGGGCGTGGTGCCCGGGGATCTCGTGAGGCGTGGCCGGCTCGGCTCAGGCGGCGTTCGGCCGGCGCAGCGAGGACAGCGCCTGGCTCCAGGCGACGACCTGGTCGAGCATGGCGTTGACGAGGTCGGTGTGGTACGCGGCGGGCGCGAACTGGCTGTAGTTGACGAAGTCGGTGGCCAGCGACAGGGTCACCTGGGCGCGGACGTCGGCGACCTGCAGCTCACCCATGATCAGGCGCAGGTGCTCGACGGCGCGGGCGCCGCCCACGCTGCCGTAGCCGACGAAGCCGGCCGCCTTGTTGTTCCACTCGCCGTAGAGGTAGTCGATGGCGTTCTTGAGCGCGCCAGAGGTGGAGTGGTTGTACTCGGGGGTGACGAAGACGTAGCCGTCGAAAGCGGCGATCTTCGCGGCCCACGCCTTGGTGTGCGCGTTGGCGTACTGGCCCATCGACGGCGGGATCGCCTCGTCGAGGTGGGGCAGGTTGTAGTCCGCGATGTCGACCAGCTCGTACTCGGCGTCGTTGCGCTGCTTGGCGATGTCCAGGACCCACTTGGCGACGGCCTCGCCGTTACGGCCGGGTCGGGTGCTGCCGAGGATGATAGCGATCTTGGTCATGTGGTCCGAATCCTTTGTCTACTTCGTGCCGATCCGCCATCGCCTGCGAGCGTCCGGAGGCGACGACTCGACCGGTAATTTGACGCGTCAAAAGTTGCTGCGTGGAATAAGCTACTCGGCAAATGATGTCACGTCAACAACTGTCGGGCAAGCCTATCCTGCCTGGCAGGAGCCCTGAACCGGTCCAAGACGAAGCCTGCGACGAAGCCGAGAGGAAGCCGGGGGACGTACTCGAGACGGCGTCCACCCCGTGAAGATGACAGAACAAGAGCGCGAAGAAGGGCGCCCACCGCCGGATCGCCGAGGAGGGATCCGGCAGTGGGCGCCCGGTGCCGGTGCGCCGCAGAGACGGTCACGAAGGGGCGCCCGCCACCGCGGCGTGAATGCCCGTGGAGGAGGCCCCTACCGGGGGACGGCGCCGGTGAAGGTTCCTTCCCGGCGGATGGTCTGCCAGCGCAGCCGTACGCCGAGCACCGCCGTCGCCACCGACTGGATGACCACGAGATACATCAGCTGCCGGTAGACGAACTGCTGCAGCGGCAGCACCCAGAGCACCGAGACGCGCTCGCGGTCCAGCCGCAGCGCGTACCACCCGGTCAGCGCCTGGACCAGCACGAACCCCGCCCACACCGCCACGACGGGCAGCGGATCGCTGACGATCACGCTGTAGAGGGCCATGATGTCCACGACCGGGGCGACCAGTGGAAGGACCACCTGGAACAGGGTCAGGTATCCCAGGCAGCGCCTTCCGAAGGTTCCGGGCTCCACGATGGAACGCCGGTGCTTCCACATCGCCTGGAGCGTGCCGTAGCACCACCGGTACCGCTGGCGCCACAACTGCCGCAGCGACGTCGGCGCCTCGGTCCAGGCCAGCGCGCTCTCCTCGTACACGACCCGCCAGCCGGCCCGGCACATCGCCATGGTCAGGTCGGTGTCCTCGGCGAGCGTGTCGACGCTGACCCTCGACACCGAGTCCAGCGCCGAGCGCCGGAACGCGCCGATCGCGCCCGGCACCGTGGGCATGCAGCCGAGCAGGTCGAACGCGCGGCGGTCCAGGTTGAAGCCGATGACGTACTCGATGTGCTGCCAGCGGCCGATCATGCCGCGCCGGTTGCCCACCTTGGTGTTGCCGCTCACCGCGCCGACGGCCGGGTCGGCGAGCGGCCGTACCAGGTGGCCGATGGTCGCCGGCTCGAACACCGTGTCGCCGTCCACCATGATCAGGATGTCGTGGGAGGCGTGCGCGATGCCGGTGTTCAGCGCGGCCGGCTTGCCGCCGTTCGGCCGTCTGATGACGCGCACCCCCGGCAGCCCGAGGGCCGCCGCGATGTCGGCGGTGCCGTCGGAGGACCCGTCGTCCACGACGATCACCTCCACCACCCCGGGGTAGCCGGTCGTCACCAGGGAGCGCACGGTGGCCTCGATGCCCACGGCCTCGTTGTACGCCGGGACGATCACGCTCACCGGCGGCGGGAAGGGCCACGCGGGCGGCCTGCCCGCCCGGCGTCTCCCGCCCCGGTTGCGTTGCACGTGGACCCACGCCAGCACCAGGAACAACAGCAGCCGGCACAGGGTCAGCACTCCGGCGATGGCCAGCACCCAGGCCATCACGGTGGTGAACGTCGAGGAGGCGCGCTGGGCGATCCCGAGCCCGAGGCCGATCAGCCGGTCCGCTTCGCCGGCCGGGGCGTGCGCGGACGGCATGCCGAGTGCCGAAGTCAGCGTCGTGACCCGGTAGTGCCGCTCGGCGAGGACGGTGAGCAGCCGGTCGACCGCCGCGACGGTCTGGGCGCGGTCGCCGCCGGAGTCGTGCATCATGACCACGGCGCCCCTGCCTCGCTGGGGCAGGGCGGCCCGCACGATGCTGTCGACGCCGGGCCTGGCCCAGTCCCTGGTGTCCAGATCGGTGAGCGCGACCAGGTAACCATCGGCGCCGAGCGTGCGCATCGCGCGCAGTTGCGGCTCGATGACCGCGTCCGGCTGCGAGGAGTACGGCGGGCGTACCAGGCGAGTGTGCAGGCCGGTGGCGCCGGCCAGCACCTTCTGCGTGAGCGACACCTCCAGGCGCAGCCGCCACGGCGGCACCTGCGACAGTTCGGCGTGCGCGTAGGTGTGGTCGCCGATCTCGTGGCCCTCGGCCACGATGCGCCGGACAAGCTCGGGGTTCTCGGCGATCCTGGCACCCACCATGAAGAAGGTCGCCTTGACGTGGTGACGCCGCAGGACGTCGAGCAACCGCGGCGTCCACCGGGGATCGGGACCGTCGTCGAAGGTCAGGGCCAACGTGCGGGCGGGCAGCCGGGCGCTCTCCGGCCGGGGGCCGGTCAGGTTGAGCACCGGGCCGCCCTGCTGGACGCGTTCGAGCTCGGCGGATGGACCGGCCTCGGCCGGGGGAGCGGCGTGGCTCTCGCCGCCGACGCCATGGACGTATCCGTTGAAGACCAGCGCGCCGCTGATCAACAACATCATGACCACGACGATGAACCAGTGACCACGCGGGTCGGCGCGCCGTGCCCGCTGCTCGGCGCCCCCACCCGGCGACCGCTGGGCCCCCTCGGGCGGGGGCGCGGGCGGAGCCTGGACGGCGGTGGCGGTGCCGATGTGCGGGAGGGGCGCCGTTATCGGCGCGTCGTCCTGGGGATGAGGGGCGGCGGGTGTGACGGAAGGCGGCGGCCATACTGGCACGCCGGACATCTGGGGATTCACTTTTTGGGGCCCTGAGTTCTGTCCGGGTCAAGGCCGGGCGGCTGCTTGGTCTTGCCCGGAGGCGCGGGCACTTCGGTCGCGGTGCTCGTCGGAGAGGTGGTCGGCTCATCCACCGGCGCCGAGTCGGTGGGGCTCGCCGAGCCGCTGGGCGTCGGCCTCGGCGTGCGCCGGGGGGAGGGTGCCGGCGGACGAGGGGACGGGGTGGCCTGGTGCGTCGGCCTGGCGGTGGCCCGCGGTGACTCATGGACCGGTCGGGCCGAAGGGCTCTGCTCCCACGCGGACGAGGTGGGAGAGGAGGAGCGAGACGAGGTGACGAGCGGCCCCTCGGAAGGCTTGGGTCCGTTCCCCGGCCAGCCGATCACGGTGAACGAGGTGCCGGTGAACGCTCCCCCGATCAGGGTCGCCATGCAGGCGGTCAGCAGCGTGCCGGCGACGATGCCGATGATCATGAGGTACCGGGCGCGGCGGCCGCTCTGGTCGACGAACACCGCGGTGTCTGTAGGGTGTTGCGCTTCGCTCACTCAGGAGATGGTAGTGACGTTTGTGCACTTCTGAGGTCGATGTGGCCTGGATGTGACCCAATGAGCGAAGCGTAAACCAGGCGGTGAAGGCGCGTGCCTACGCCGGTCCCGGGGGCTCGCGCGCGGGTCACGGTCGCATCCGACGCCGGGAGGACTGGCGGCTGGACGGCACGCCGTCCGTGCGGGATGACCGGGCGAACAATCGGCCGAACAATACGGTGGCCCGAGTCAGGGCGAGGGGACGGGGGCGGAGGCTTAGCCCCGGTCGCGGCGGGGAGGGCCGGGGCGCTGGGGGCGCATTCCCGGTCAGGGCGGGGGGCGGGGGAGCGGGCGCACTCGCGATGTTCGTGATACGGATGTGAGGACCGAAGGAGAATGCCGATGTTGCCCTGGCGGACTGACCTTGCCGGACGTCTCGACGAGCACGTGTTCGACAGCGAGGCGCTTCGTGGGAACCCGCTGAACGACCCGCACCAGCGACCGCTGTGGGTCTACGTGCCCCCTGGCTACGACGACGAGCCCGGCCGGCGTTATCCGGCGGTCTACGTCATCCAGGGGTACACCGGGCATCTGACCATGTGGCGCAACCGCTCGCCCTTCCGGCTGCCGTTCCCCGAAGCGGCAGACCAGGTCTTCGCCCGCGAGGAGGCCCCGCCGGTCATCCTCGTCTACGTCGACGCGTGGACCGGGTACGGCGGCAGCCAGTTCGTCGACTCGCCCGGCACCGGCCGCTACCACTCCTACCTGTGCGACGAGATCGTGCCGTGGGTGGACGCGAACTATCGCACGCTCGCCGATCGCGACCATCGCGCGATCACCGGCAAGTCCAGCGGCGGCTTCGGCTCGATGATCACTCCGATGCTCCGCCCGGACCTGTTCGGCGCCTTCGCCACCCACGCGGGCGACAGCCTCTACGAGTACTGCTACCTGCCGGAGTTCGCCGAGGCCGTGCGCCACCTGCGCGCCTACGACGGCGACATCGGCCGGTGGTGGGAGGCGTTCATGAAGCGCACGGCGTTCACCGACCCGGCGGACGGCACTCTGCTCGGCATCCTCGGCTGCTCGGCGGCGTTCTCCGCAAGGGAGGACGGCACGCCCGAGTTGCCCTTCGACCCGCGGACCGGGGTGCTCAGGCAGGAGGCCTGGCAGCGCTGGCTCGACTGGGACCCGGTGCGCATGGTCCCGAGGTACGCCGATGCCCTGCGTTCGATGCGGGCGGTGTGGATCGACGCCGGGACGCGGGACGAGTTCAAGCTGGACGTCGGCGCCCAGGCCTTCCGGCAGGCCCTCCTCGCGCACGGAGTGCCTGAGGAGGTCATCCGCTTCGAGCTGTTCGACGCCGGGCACGGCGCCATCGACTATCGCTACCCGCAGTCTCTGACCTGGCTCGCCGAGCGCCTCCAGCCCGCCGCGACCGGCACGGCCGCCGATGACAAGGCGGCCCTCGGCGGCTAGCGCGCCGTCCCGAACGTCTGGCACCCGGAGGTCTCAGGCGGGTCGTGCGCCGGCCGGTTCATCGGTGACCGGCTTGTCCCAGTCGATCACGTAGCGCTGCTCGACGCCGAAGGCGCGCCTGCCGCAGCACGCCCCGCACCTCCTCGGCCTGCTCGCCCAGGGCCGCGAGGCGCCGGCCGAGCAACTCGGCGCCCTCTGCCGGGGCGAGGACGGCCAGCGGCTGTTCGGTGCACCCGGTGGAGGCGTGGGTCACCGCCGCAGGCGGGAGCGGCGGCTCAGGCGTGGGAGAGGTCGGGGAAGACCTGGCGCAGGGAGTCCATGCCCGGCACGTTGTACATGTGGCGCTCGCGGGGGTAGCCGAGCGAGACCTCCTGGAAGCGCACCCCGTCGTACCAGGTGGTGCGGGGGATGTGCAGGTGCCCGTAGATCACGGTGGCGGCGTTGTAGCGCAGGTGCCAGTCGGCCGTCCCGACCGTGCCGCACCACTGCGCGAACTCGGGGTGGCGCAGGATGTCGGTGGGTTCCCGCACCAGCGGGAAGTGGTTGACCAGCACGGTGGGGATCGACGGGTCGCGCGTCTGGAGGCGGCGCTCGGTCTCGCGCAGCCGGGCCCGGCACCAGGCGTCGCGGCTCGGGTACGGGTCGGGGTGCAGCATGAACTCGTCGGTGCACACCACGCCGGCCGTGTACGCCCCCGCGAGCGCCTCTTCCTTCGTGGTGCCGGGCGCCCGGAAGGTGTAGTCGTACAGCAGGAACAGCGGGACGACGGTCACCGGCCCGCCGTGGCCGACCCACACGGCGTACGGATCCTCGGGCGTGAGCACGCCGAGCCGGCGGCAGATGCCGACCAGATGGCGGTAACGCGCCTCGCCGCGCAACCGCACCGGGTCGTCCTTCGGCGTCCAGAGCTCGTGGTTGCCCGGCGTCCAGATCACGGTGGCGAAGCGCCGCGCGAGCAGGGTGAGCGCCCATTCGATGTCGGAGACGAACTCGCCCACATCACCGGCGATGAGCAGCCAGTCGTCGTCGGACTCGGGGCGCAGCCGCTCGACGATCTCGCGGTTCTCGGCGTAGGCGACGTGCAGGTCGCTGATCGCCATCAGGCTGCCGCCGCCCGCGCCTCCGATCACCACACGGCGATCGTAACCACGATCACCCCGGACGGGCACGCGGGCGACGGGTGGCGCGGCGCACTTCCCGTGGCAGGTAGGGGTGGGCAAGGGGTGGCTCCGGTCACCGCTTGCCCGGCGACGGAGCGGCGCGCGGGGTGGACGGCGCCGGTTGTGCGCTCGCCCGGCCGGAGGCGGATACCGTTTGGGCATGACCGCCACCATCGTCGCCAAAGATCTGGCAGCCGGGCACGGTGACCGGGCGCTGTTCTCCGGGCTCGACCTGGTCGTCGCCCCCGAGGACGTGATCGGCCTGGTCGGGGTGAACGGCGCCGGCAAGTCGACGCTGCTGCGCATCCTGGCCGGCATCGCGGCCCCCGAGCAGGGCTCTGTGCAGCTCAGCCCGCCCACCGCGGTGGTCGGCTACCTGCCGCAGGAGCCCGAGCGCAGGCCGGGGGAGACCGTCGCCGCGTTCCTGGCCCGCCGTACGGGCGTCGCCGCGGCCCAGCGCGAACTCGACGCGGCGACGGAGGGCCTGGTGGAGGGCCGTCCCGGCGCCGACGACGCCTACTCGGTCGGCCTCGAACGCTGGCTCGCCCTCGGCGGCGCCGACCTGACCGAGCGCGCCGAGGAGGTCGCCGCCGAGCTCGGCCTCGCCGTCGGCCTCGACCAGCCGATGACGTCGCTGTCCGGCGGCCAGGCCGCCCGCGCCGGCATGGCGTCCCTGCTGCTCAGCCGGTACGACGTCTTCCTGCTCGACGAGCCGACCAACGACCTGGACCTGGACGGGCTCGACCGGCTCGAACGCTTCGTCAACGGGCTGCGCGCGGGCACCGTGGTGGTCAGCCACGACCGCGAGTTCCTCGCCAGGACGGTGACCAAGGTCGTCGAGCTCGACCTTCCCCAGCAGCAGGTGCGCGTCTACGGCGGCGGCTACGAGGCGTACCTGGCCGAGCGCGAGGTCGCCCGGCGGCACGCCCGCGCCGAGTACGAGGAGTACGCCGACACCAGGGCCCAGCTCCAGGCGAGGGCGCTCACCCAGCGGGCCTGGATGGAGAAGGGCGTGAAGAACGCCCGGCGCAAGGCGCCCGACAACGACAAGATCGGCCGGAAGTTCCGCAGCGAGGCGACCGAGAAGCAGGCCGCGAAGGCCCGCCAGACCGAGCGCATGATCGAGCGGCTGGAGGTCGTGGAGGAGCCCCGCAAAGAGTGGGAGCTCCGCATGGAGATCGCCGCCGCGCCCCGCGCGGGAGCCGTCGTCGCGACGCTGCGCGCCGCCACGGTCCGACGCGGCGGGTTCGTGCTCGGGCCGGTCGACCTGGAGATCGGGTGGGCCGAGCGCGTCGCGATCACAGGGGCGAACGGCGCCGGCAAGTCGACGCTGCTCGCGGCCATCCTCGGCCGGACGCCGCTCGACGCGGGGCACGCCGCGCTCGGCCCCGGCGTCGTGGTCGGCGAGGTCGACCAGGCTCGCGGCATGTTCTTCGGGGACGAACCACTCCTTTCCGCCTTCGGAGCCGCCGTCCCCGACATGACGCCCGCCGATGTGCGCACACTGCTGGCCAAGTTCGGCCTGCGGGCCGCGCACGTGCTGCGGCCGGCCGCCACGCTGTCGCCGGGCGAGCGCACGCGGGCCGCGCTCGCGCTGCTGCAGGCGCGCGGGGTGAACCTCCTGGTGCTGGACGAGCCGACCAACCACCTGGACCTGGCGGCCATCGAGCAGCTCGAAACGGCGCTGGACACCTACCCCGGCACCCTGCTCCTGGTCACCCATGACCGGCGGATGCTCAAGGCCGTGCACACCACGCGCCACCTGCTGGTCGACGCCGGCCAGGTCCGCGAGACCACCACCCGGACCTGAGGACTCTAGGACCTGAGGACCAGGAGATTCGAGGATCCGACGAGCATCCGAGGATCTGAGGGCCCGAGGGCCTGGAGATTCGAGGATCCGACGAGCATCTGAGGGCCCGAGGGCCTGACGCCCGGCCGCCCGGCCGCCCCGTCCCCCTGCCGCGGTTCCTTCCACACGGCGGTTCCCTTCCACTATCGCGGTCCCTTCCACCGCTCCCATCGCCTCGCGACTGAACCGGCGAGGCCGGTTCCGCGTACCTGCTGGTGCGAATCGCCGTGCTCCGGCCCGCGCCCGCCGTGCGGTGGGCCGGAGCACGGCGCTTGTCGATCGGGAAGGGGTCTTCGTGCCGGTGCACAGCGTCCGCAAGGGGCTGGTTCCGGTGGCCGCCGCGCTGGCCGCCGCCGTGCTGCTGACGTCTCAGGGGAGCGCCGTCGCCGAACCGCGCCCCACCGTCGCCCAGGCCAGGGCACGGCTCGCGAAGCTCCAGGACCAGGCGGACGCGATGGTCGAGCGCTACAACACCGTGAACGAGAGGTACAAGGCGGCGTGGAAGAAGTACCGGCGGCTCGACGGCGAACTGGGCCGTGAGCGGGTCAAGGTCGGCGATCTGCGGGAGAGCGTGGTGTCGGCGGCCGCCAACCTGTACCAGTACGGCGGGATGGGCAGCGTGCCGGGCATCATCAGCCAGGACGACCCGTCGAGGCTGTTGTCCGGGCTGGCCGTGGCCAATCAGGTCTCGGAGGGCCAGGCGCGCACGCTGGAGGAGTTCGACGTCGCCACGCGGGGGCTGCGGAACAGGCGGGCCAAGGCCAAGGTCGCCTACGACGACATGGCCAAGATGCTCGCCGACGTGGCGAAAGAGCGGAAGAAGGTGGAGAAGCTCGTCGGCGAGCAGGAGCGCCTGCTGCGGAGGCTCAACCAGTTCAACGCGGGCGACCCCAACAGCCGTGGCATCCGCTACGACGGCCCCGCGTCGGGCAACGCCAGGGTGGCCCTGCGGTTCGCCTTCGCGCAGGTCGGAAAACCGTACCGCTGGGGGGCCACGGGGCCGGGGTCCTACGACTGCTCGGGCTTCGCCCAGGCGTCGTGGGCCAAGGCGGGGGTGAAGCTGCCGCGCACCACCTACCAGCAGTGGGCGTGGGGCGCCCGCCGCCGGGTCTCCCTGGACGAGCTGCAGGCCGGCGACCTGCTGTTCAGCAACGGCCTCGGCCACATGGGCATCTACGCGGGCGAGGGCAAGATGGTGCACGCCCCGCACACCGGCGACGTGGTGAAGGTCGTCGCGCTCGACGCCTACTGGCGCGGCCGCCTCATGGGAGCCGTCCGTCCCTGACCCTGGACGGGATCCCGCTGGACGCGGTCTCGCTGGACGCGGTCTCGCCGGGCGGAGCCGCTCGCCGGGCGCGGTTGCGGCATTCTTGGAGCATGCGGCCGGACGCACAGCTAAAGATCGTCGCGGACCTGGGGTCGTCGCACGCCTGGCGGCTGCACATGGCCGAGCTGCCGGACGGGCGCGCCGTGTTCGTCAAGGCCGGCGCGGCGTCCGAGGTGTTCACTTCCGAGGCCGCCGGGCTGCGGTGGCTCGGGCGGGCGGGCGCCGTGGCCGTGCCGGAGGTGCTGGAGGCGGGCGCCGCGCGGCTCGTCCTGGAGTGGATCGAGACCTCCACCGCCACCGCAGGGGCCGCCGAGCGTTTCGGCCGCGAGCTCGCCCGCCTGCACGCCGCCGGCGCCGACCACTTCGGCGCCCCCTGGCCGGGGTTCATCGCCGAGCTGCCCATGGAGAACGACCCGGCGGACGACTGGCCGGAGTTCTACGGCTCGCGGCGCCTGGCTCCTTTCCTGCGGCGGGCGCGGGACGCCGGGGGGCTGTCCCAGCGCGATGCCCGCCTGGTGGAGACGGTGATCGAGCGCCTGCCGGAGCTGGCCGGGCCCGCCGAGCCGCCGGCGCGCGTCCACGGAGATCTGTGGAGCGGCAACGTGCTGTGGACGAGAACCAGGGCCGTGCTCGTCGACCCGGCCGCGCACGGCGGCCATCGTGAGACCGATCTGGCCATGCTGGCGCTGTTCGGCGCGCCGTACCTCGGCACGATCCTTTCGGCCTACCGGGAGGAGGCGCCGCTCGCGGACGGCTGGCGGGCGCGCGTCCCGCTTCACCAGCTGCATCCGCTGCTCGTCCACGTCTGCCTCTACGGGGCGGGCTACCGTTCCCGGCTGCTGGACGCCGTCGCCGCCGCGCTGCGCCTCTGAGGTTCTCCGCCCCGTTCGGCGAGGCGCGGGCGCACGCGTCCGGGGTGGTGTTCACCGAGCGTGCGGCAGGTTCGACGTTTGAGATTCGTGTGCGGGAAAGAAGGGGTGGCGAGGAGCGAAGGAGGCTTATCCATGACCATAGCCGGAAGCATCTTCCTGATCATGCTCGGCGCGATCCTCACATGGGCCGTCGAGTTCGACCTCGCAGGCGTCGACATCAACGTCGTCGGCGTGATCCTGATGCTCGGCGGCATCGCCGGTCTGCTGTTCGGCATCTGGCGGCTGACCAGCGCGCGCCGCACCGCGGTGACCCGGACGACCCCTGTGGGCACGGTCCCCGTCAACCCGGTGACGCCGGTCGACACCACGCGGACGCAGGTTTACGAGGAGCGGCGTTACGACGATCCCATCATCTGACTTCCGGCGAGCCGCCGGGACGGCGGCGCGGTGCCGGTGGCGCCCACTGGAACCTGCGTGTCATGACAAGTCATGGCTGGTTCGGAGGGCGTACCGGGCTGCGCAAAACTTCCGGGCCGGTGTGAAAGGAACACCGTGCCACCGGGAAGTTAACGGGTCGTCCCAGCGAGCGGACCGCGAGTCGAAGGAGGAAACGCTATGCCTGGAAAGCAGGAACTGCCGTCGACGATCGAGCGCTCGCCGAAGAAGGCACAGGAAACCTGGATCAAGGCGCACGACTCGGCAGTCGAGACCTACGGAGAAGGCGAGCGCGCGCATCGCACCGCGTTCTCCGCGCTCAAGCACTCGTTCGAGAAGGTCGGCGACCACTGGGAGCCGAAGGGCAAGAAGGGCCCGTCCGACGCGCAGGCCGCGCGCAGCACCCCCAAGCCGGGCAAGACGGCCGAAGGCGTCGACGCGAACGCCAGCAAGAAGCACCTGACCGAGGTGGCGGCACGCCTCGGCATCCAGGGCCGCTCCAAGATGGACAAGGAGCAGCTCGTCGACGCCATCAAGAAGGCCAACCGCCGGGCCACCGCCAAGGCGCGGTGACCCGGCCGGGCATCTCCCGCCGGCGGTGACCCTGCCGGGTGCGTCCTTCGGACGGTGCCCCCGGCAGGGTGACTCGCGTCGGCGGCGTCCGCGCGTCCGGGCGTGCTTCCGCGGGTGGTGAATCCCCTGCGTTAGAGGCCCTTCCCCATGGGTAGCTGGGGGTCCACGGCAAAGGAGGACACGATGGCGGATACCACTGATCGTATGCACGACGCGCTGACCACGGTGAAGAAGGACGCGGGCGATCTCGCGGTCAAGGCCGGCGACAAGGCCGGAGTGCTGGCTTCCAAAGCCGGCGACGTGGCGGGAGACCTCGCCGTCAAGGCCGGCGAGAAGGCCGGAGACCTGGCCGCCAAGGCGAGCGACAAGGCAGGGGAGTTCGCGGTGAAGGCCGGCGACAAGGCGAGCGAACTGGCCGCCAAGGCAAAGAGCAGCGACCTGGCCGGCAAGGCCGGGGAACTCGCCGACAAGGCCCGATCCAACATGCCCGACGAGGTGAAGGACGCCGCCGACAAGGTCGTCACCCAGGCCAGGACCCGGCCCTGGGCGACCGCCGCCGTGGCGGCCGCGGTCCTGCTCCTCTGGCGGATGCTGCGGAGGAAGAAGTAACCGTGAAGAAGCTTGCCTACAGGTCGGTGGGCGCGCTGTCCGGAATGGCCGGCGGCTTCGTCTCCAGCCTGATCTTCAAGCAGGTCTGGAAGCTGATGGCCGGCAAGGACGACGCCCCGCAGGCGACCTCCAAGGAGTACGGCTGGGGCGAGGTCCTGCTCGCCTCGGCCGTCCAGGGCGCCATCTTCGGGCTCGTGAAGGCAGCGATCGACCGCGCCAGCGCCCAGACCGTGGAAAGCGCGACAGGAGAGTGGCCCGGCAGCTAGAACCCGCCGCCACGAGGCTTCGTCCGCCGGGTCGCCCGACGTACGGGGGCGCCGACGCCGCCGTCCCACGTCCCGCCGACCCGGCGCCGAAGAGACCACCACCACACGGGCGGAAACCCGATAGGTGGTCAGGTGCGTCAGCGTCCGTCCCACCGGGTCGTCCGACGCTCGGGAGCGCCGCCGTCCCACGTCCCGCCGACCCGGCGCCGAACAGACCACCACCACGTCGGTGAAAGCCGGAGGGGGGCGGCGGGTGTGTCAGCGATGGGTGGCAGGGCCGGGGGCGTCAGTGGCGGGTGGCGAGGGTGGCGGCGGTGGCGGCTGCGGTGGTGGCGAGGGCGGCGAGGACGAGGCGGCGGTGCTGGGAGAGCCACACTTGGACGCTGTGGCTCTTCGAGCGCCGGTCGAAGCTTCCGTGCGCTCCGTAGTCGCGGTTCTCGTCGGCGGGCGACCACAGGTTGGCGACGCCGGTCGGCCGCTTGTCGTCGGCCTGCTGTGACCGGACGCCCGTCCGGGCGAGATAGCGGTCGATCAGCCCGGGGACGAGGCGCTCCCCGATGATGGTGGCCACGGTGCTGCCGCCCACCCAGTACTCGCGCCGCGACGGATGCTCGGCCGCGTACACGATGGCCTGCGCGGCCACCTCGGGCTGGAAGATCGGCGGCACGGGCTGAGGGTGGCGGCGCAGCCGCGAGAGCACCCAGTCGAACTGGGGCGTGTTCACCGCCGGCAGCTGGACCATGGTGATCGCGATGTCGCTGCCCTCGTTGAGCAGCTCTGTGCGCACCGACTCGGTGAACCCCTTGATGGCGTGCTTGGCGCCGCAGTACGCCGACTGGAGGGGGATGCCGCGGTAGGCCAGGGCGGAGCCCGTCTGCACGATGACACCCCTGTTGCGCGGGCGCATCCGGCGCAGCGCGGCCCGGGTGCCCCACACGTATCCGAGGTAGGTCACCGCCGTGGTCCGCTCGTACTCGGCCGGCTCGACCTGCGCGAACGGCGCGAAGACCGAGGAGAAGGCGACGTTGATCCACACGTCGATGGGGCCGAGCTCCGTCTCGATCTGGTCGGCCGCGGTCTCGACCTGTTCGTGGTCGGCGACGTCGGCGGGGTAGACCTTGGCGGTACCGCCCTCGCCGCCGACGTCGACGGCGGCGCCCGCCAGCCCGGTCTCGCCGCGTGCGATGAGCGCGACCTTGGCGCCCTTCTCGCCGAGCATCCGCACCACCGCGCGCCCGACGCCGCCGCTGGCGCCTGTGACCACCACGACCTTGTCCTTGAGCACGTCGGCCCCTCTCATCCGGTGGAGCGCGGACCGTTGCCGAGGCGGCGCTGGCGGTGTACGGCGAAGACGACGTCCACGACGGCGATCAAGGCGATCACGCCGAGCACGACGGCCACCACCGTCGCCTTGGCCACCAGCGCGAGCGCGCCCAGCGCCAGCGCGAGGAAGATCGCGAACGAGGCGAGCCGTATGTGAATGACGTCCCGAGGCGTCGCGGCCACCATCGGCTTGCCTGTCTCCGACCTCTGTTCCGGCGTTTCACTCATCGCTGGCGCCCCTTTCCGGTAAGCATTTCCCATACCCGACAAATCCGACGTCATGTGCGCTCCCGACTGTGGCGGCGGGATCGATCCGGCGCGTCCGCACCCGGCTCCCGCCGCCGTGGTGCCGACCCGGTTCAGCTACCGTCAGCGCGCCGTTCCAAACCTCCCGCCCTGGTCAGCGGCACGAGACGGACAGTACCCGCCGGACGGCCGAGACGACGTCCGCCACGGTTACGGCCCTGGTGTCCGCGCCCCTGGCGAGCGCGCGATGGTACGGCCGGTCCGCGGGCGGCCCCCACCGGGCAGGGGAGTCCGGCCCGAAGACGATCACTGACGGCACGCCGTACGCGGTCGCGAGGTGGGCCACTCCGGTGTGCGCGCTCACCACCAGCCGCGCCCCGGCGACCAGCGCGCACTGCTCGCGCATCGACGTGCGCCCGGCCAGGACGCGGTGCGGGGCCAGCCCCGCCTGCGCCGCCACCAGCAGGGCCAGGGGCCGCTCCCGCCGCGTCCCGGTGATCACGACCCGCGTCCCCTCGGCCGTCAACGCCCTGACGACCTCGGCGAACCGTTCCGAGGGCCAGCGCCGCGCCGCGTCCCGTGCCCCCGGGTGCACCAGCACCGAGCCGGGTGCCGGGTTGGCGACCAGCGGCACGGGCAGCGCCAGATCGCCGGGGTCCACGCGCGAGCCGTACCAGCGGACGAGCCTGCACCACCGCTCGACCTCGTGCTCGTGGTCCTCCCACTGAGGACCCTTCAGCCGGGGGAAGGCCGGGTCGGCGAACCCCCACAGCCGCCGCGGCCGCAGGTCCATCAGCACGTGGTGACTGCGGGGCCCCGGCCCGTGCATGTTCACCGCCACGTCGGGCCGCCGGGCGTTCCACGAGAGTCCCTCCAGCCCGCGCACCGGGACGAACCCCTCGACCGCGCCGGTCAGCACGGCCAGGTCCCGAAGCTCCGCAGGCGCGGCGAGCACCACGTTCAGCCCTCCCTGGCGCAGCGCGCGCAGTGCCGGCACGGCGGTCAGCAGGCCGGCGACCCCGAGCGCGCGCAACACCAGGGCGATGCTCATGGCCTCGGCACCTTCATGATCGCCGTCATGATGCCTTCCTTTCCTCCCTTTCGCCGGGCACACCTACCCGAGGAGCGACGATCTCCTCGTACACGGCGAGGGTGTCCGCGCAGATCCGCTCCCAGCTGTAGAGCGCGCGGGCCCGCTCGGCACCCGCCCTGCCGTACGCCGCCCGCAGCCGCCGGTCGCGCAGCAGAGTGTTGACGGCCGTGGCCAGCGCGCGGGGGTCGCGCGGCGGCACGAGCACGCCGGTCCGGCCGTCGGCCACCGTCTCGCGGTGCCCGCCGACCGCGGAGGCCACCACGGGCACCCCGCACGCCATGGCCTCCAGGGTGACCATGCCGAACGGTTCGTACCAGGGCACGCACACGGCCGCGTCGGCGGAGCGCATGAGCGCGGGGATGCTCTCGTGGGAGACTCTGCCGACGAAGCGCACCCGGCCGGTCACCCCCGCCTCGGACGCCGCGCGCCGCAGGCGCCGTACCTCGGGATCGCCGTCCAGCCGGCCGGCCGGCGGGCCTCCGGCCACGACGAGCTCGACGTCCGGGATCAGCCGCATGGCCTCGATCAGCGTGCCGACGCCCTTGCGCGGCACCAGCCGCCCGACGGACAGCAGCCGCGGCCCGCGCGGGCGCGGCGCGACAGGCCCGTCCGGGCGGAAGACCGCGGTGTCGACGCCGCACGGCACCACCCTGATCGACCGGGGCGGCGCGTTCATCCGCACCAGCTCGTTCGCCTCGTCGCCGCAGGTGGCGATGATCCGCTCCACGCGGCGGGCGATCACCGCCTCGGCCTGCGGGCGCTCGCGCGGGCTGGTGTCCTCGGCTCCCTGGTGCCGCTGCTTGACCACGCCGAGCGCGTGGAAGGTGTGCACCACGGGGATGTCGAGACCCCGGGTCGCGGCCAGGGCCGCCAGGCCGCTCATCCAGAAGTGCCCGTGCACCACGTCCGGCGTCTGGAACATCCAGCGCCGCCGTAACCAGTCGGCGAAATCGGGGACGAAGGGCAAGATGTCGTCTTTCGCGATGCGCCGTGGCGGCCCGGCCGGCACGTGGACCACGGTCACCCCCGGCGCCAGCGGCACCTGCTCGGGGACGTCCGGGTCCTCTCTGCGGGTGTAGACGATGATCTCGTGGCCCTGCGAGGCCAGGCCGCGGGCGAGCGCCGCGACGTGGACGTTCTGGCCCCCGGTGTCCGTGCCACCGATGGTGGCAAGGGGGCTCGCGTGTTCCGACACCATTGCTATGTTCACCGCGTCTCCTCCAAGTCAGGCGAACGCGTCGCGGCGAGATCGCCCGGTCGCGTCGGCCCTGTGGCCGCGGGCAGGGCCGATCCGCAGGTGACCTCGCTCGGCGAGCGCCGGTCGGCGTAGGCACGAAACGGGAACGTCCGCGGCGCCGCAGGGACGGCGCGCGGTCTTCGAGGTGCACAGGGGCAAGGTGCACGTTGTCAGGGTCGATCGCAGGCCGCGCCGTCGCGCGTTTCCGCGTTGTGGGCTCCATCTCTGGAAACCGGCGTTCTCTCACGCTGGCTGGAGGCTTGTGTTCTCTCGCGCTTGCTGCTAAAGCAGCGTTCTATCCTGAAAGGAGAGGACCAAACCTCCCCGGTTTCGTGGCCTGAACGACGGGCATGCGAAAACTGTTACCCGATCGGAGGGGGGTAGACGATGTCCTACGAGGCCCCGCATCACGTCGTCCCGCATCATGACGCTCCGCACTATGACGCTCCTCACTATCTCGCCGCCCGCGTGCAACGGGCGCTGGCGGAGGACGAGCGCACCTACGAACTCGGCATCCGGGTGGACATCAGAGGTGATCAGCTCTTCCTGCGCGGCCAGGTCGAGTGCGACGAACGACGGCGGCTCGTGGCCGCCGTGGCCGGGGAGACCGCGCCCGGCCTGAGAGTGCACAACGAGGTCACCGTGGTCGAGGTCAGGGGGCCCGGAGAGGAGGAGACCCTGTGAAGATCAGAGTCGCGGCCGTCGGAGACGTCCACCTCGGCGAGGACCTCCGTGGGAGATACCGCGGGAGGCTGGACGGCATCGAAGAACGGGCCGACGTCCTGCTGATCGCGGGTGACCTGACCCGCCACGGCACGCCGGAGGAGGGCAGGGTCGTGGCCGACGAGTTCCGCGACCTGCCGATCCCGGTGGTGACCGTCCTGGGCAACCACGATTATCAGTCCGACGCCCAGGACGAGATCGTCGCGGTGCTGCGCGACGCTGGCATCCAGGTGCTGCAGGACGAGTCGACGATCATCCGGTGCGGCGACCTGCGGCTCGGTGTGGTGGGCGGCAAGGGATTCGGCGGCGGGTTCGCCGGCAAGTGCGCGAGCGAGTTCGGCGAGCCGCAGATGAAGGCGTTCGTCCGGCACACCAGAGAGATCTCCGAGCTCTGGCACAAGGCGCTCAAGAGCCTCGACACCGACCACCGGGTGGTGCTCAGCCACTATTCGCCGGTGAAGGACACCCTGGCGGGCGAGCCGCTGGAGATCTATCCCTTCCTCGGCAGCTACCTGCTCGCCGAGGCGGTGGACGCCGAGGGCGCCGACCTGTTCGTCCACGGGCACGCGCACTCCGGCGTGGAGAAGGGCCTGACGCCGGGCGGCGTGCGCGTCCGCAACGTGGCGCTGCCCGTGCTGCGCAGGGCGTACGCCGTGTACGGCCTGGGCGCCGAGGACTCCGAAGCCTGAGCCTGAGCCGCGAAGCCCGGGCCGGGAGACCAGCGCGCGAACCTCTGTGAAAGCGAAACGGACGGCGAACCGGCGAAACGGCAGAACGGGCGGCGAACCGGCAGAACGGGCGGGGAACCGGCAGAACGGACGGGGAACCGGCAGAACGGACGGGGAACGGCGAAACGGCGGACCGGATGACCGGTCCGCCGTTGCGCTTATCACACGCCCCGCGGTGCGCGGGACGTGGCTATGGATGAAAGATGCTTACGCCACCCGGACCGACGAGCAACCCGACGACGATGAGGACGATCCCCCAGAGGAGATCGCGACGGGCCAGGATGACGTAGATCCCGGCGATGACCAGAACGACGGCGATGAGCCAAAGAAGTGTACCCATGGGCATCCCACTGCCCTGACAAATGCCCTCTTAACGTCTTAGCGGATCAACTCTTGTTAATGCGCCATCCCTGGTGCGACGCCGATTCCGCGGCTCACGGGATCTCAGGCCGCGCGGCCTCGGAACGGGCGGCCCCCGAGCCGGCAGAACCGGCAGAACCGGCCGAGCCGCCGCCACGGCCGCCGCGCCTGCGGGCCAGGGACACCAGCGGCTGCACGAACCACAGCCAGCAGCTCAGTCCGGCCACCCCGCCCGCCAGCAGCGCCGCCGGCAGGACGCCGAGGAACGCCTCCACCACCAGCCCGGTCGAGCAGGTCATGGAGACGGCGAGCGCGATGCCGCCCACGACGCCGAGCCGGTTGGCCCGGTGCAGCATCAGCTCCTTGAGCGCGCTGCGGAACAGGATCCGGTGCTGCGTCGCCGGCGCGATCAAGCAGATGGACGCGACCGCGGCGCTCAGCATCGCCGCGTAGAACAGCCACCGGCCGGTATGGTCCACCTTGTCGAACCCGCTGGAGAACGGCAGGGTGAGCAGGAAGGCGAAGAGCACCTGCACACCCGTGGCCGCCACCCGCAGACCCTGCAGCAGTTCGCCGAGCTCGCGGTCCACCCGTTCCTTGTGGGTCTCGTCCGTCTCCGGCTCGCCGCCGCTTTTGACCGGATCGTTCCCGGTGGCATCACTCGAGGTCATTGACGCGTCCTGTGCCCTTCCCGGCGGTGCGCCCGCGCCGCCCGGCGTCCGACGAACAGCGCCGCGCCGAGTGAGACGTACGTCAGCAGGCCCATCAGGATGGTCAGCCACATGACGCCGGCCGCGCTCGCCGCCACCGTGAGGAGGGTGGAGCCGGCCAGGCCGGCCAGGGCGTAGGCCAGCCACCTGCCGTAGGGGTTCTCCTGTAAGACCTTCAGCGACGTGCCGAAGGAGATCTCCGTCATCACTCCTCCTCTTCGTCTTCTCCGTCGTTCCGGCCGCCTTGGCCCTCCGCCGCCTTCATCAGCCGCGCGTACGCCAGCTGGAGCCAGTCGGAGATCGCGACGGCCGTCATGGTCGCCCCTGCCAGGCGGGTGAACCGCGGCGAGAAGACCATGCCGGCGGCATAGCCGGTGGCGATCCACTGAGCCAGGCAGAAAGGGCAGGTCAGCAGCTCACCGACCGCGTGCCTGACGCCGTGACCGCGGACCTCCTCCCTCAGTTCGGCAGGTCCGCTCAACCCGGCGTACCGTGTGAAAGGTGCCCGGAGCGGGCTCGTGACCGGGTCCTTGGTGATCGTTCGGGAGAGCCGATGCGTGCTCACGCCCATCAGCAACAGGTCGAATACGGCGATCCGCTCGGGCGGCCGCACACCGGTCAGTTTCCCCGCGGCCAGCAGCCCGGCCACCGCGCCGCCGTACACGCCGAGGACGCGCAGGTAGGAGCCGAGCGGTCGATCGGTTCCGTTCTCGTAGGCCCGTTCCTCCTTACGCAGCGTTCGGGTGAGATTGTTGGTCATAGGTCGCCGCCTACCCCCGCTCGGCGGGACCATGCCCAGCGTTTGGCCTGGAACGACGGGGGTACGGGAGATCTCCAGCCATCGCTCGTATGGGGGTGAGCCTTGGGAAGTCACACGCATGAGGTCACCGACGCGATCATCGACACGTTGAAGCGCGCAGGGTCGGTTCTCAAAGCCGAGGGCGTGCGGTTCGCCCTCGCCGGCGGCTGCGCCGCGTACGCGCGAGGAGCGGCGCCGTCGCTGCACGACGTCGATTTCGTCCTCGTCGAGGAGGACGTGCCGCGCGCGCTGGAGACGCTCAGAGGGGTCGGCTTCCGCACCGCGAAGCCCCCGGAGGACTGGCTGGTCAAGGCGTTCGACGAGGGCGACAGGCTCGTCGACCTCATCTTCCGCATCGAGGAGCGCCCCATCACCGCCGAGATGATCGCCAGATCAGGCATGATCAACACCGCGGCGCTGAGCCTGCCCGTGCTGGACGCCACCGACCTGGTGATCTCGTGGATCCTGCCCATGTCCGAGCACAGCTGCGATTACGGGTCGATCCTGCCGCAGGTGCGCGCCCTCAGGGAGCAGGTCGACTGGGACCGCGTCGCCGTCGTCGCCTCCACCTCACCGTACGCCTCGACGTTCCTCACCCTCCTGGACCGTCTGGGCGTCGCCTGCCCCAAGCCGCCCCCCGACGACGCCGACACCACCTGGCCCTGACCCCGGCCACCCGATCAGCACGGCGCCTCACAAGGCGGCCGAGGCCGCCGACCGCGTGCCGGCGCCGGAGCGCGGCTCCGCGCCGGCCGGAGAAGCGAGCCCTCCGGCCGAGGGCCCTGCCTTTCCCGGTCAGCCTACACAAATAGTATGTTTTATCGGTAAGGGGGCGAATCACCCGTCGGTGGTGGCCCGATGACGGTCTGCCACAATCGACGGCGTCGGCGTCCGCCCGAGGACGCCGATGGACGATGGAGGAGTCGCATGCCGGTGCGCCCGAGGCCGCTGCGGAAGCTGGGCTTTCTGACCATCGGCCTGTTCGACGCGGCCGAGCCGCGCCGGGGCCACGAGTCCACCCTTGAGATCATCGAACTGGGCGAGCGACTGGGCTTCGACAGCGCCTGGATACGCCACCGTCACCTGCAGTACGGCATCTCCTCGCCCGTCGCCGTCCTGGCCGCGGCCACCCAGCGCACCAGCCGCACCGACAGCGCCTCACCGGAGCAGCGGGCCAAGTACGAGGAGTACGCGCGCAAGCGCACGCCGCGTACCGCCACCCCCCAGGGCCCGGCCCGCCTGATGTTCGCCCCCGACCTCGTCGGCACCTCCGACCAGATCGCCGAACGCCTCCACGCCCACGCCGCCTTCCGCGAGATCGACGAGGTCGCCTTCGCCCTGCCCTTCACCTTCGACCACGCCGACTACGTCCAGATCCTCACCGACATAGCCCAAAACCTAGCCCCCACCCTCGGCCGGCCCCCTTCCCGCCCAGCATGACCCAATGGGCAGCCGCGCAGATGGGGTCGCCTCCGGCTCAAGGTCGAGAGGGTGGAGCAGGAGTCCACCCTGCTGGACACGTCCTTCGCCGAGCATGGTTCCCCGCCGAACTCGCGGTCCAAAGAGCCGACGCCCTCGCCCACGCCCCGGCGGCCTTCCGCAAACACGGCGTCTACCTCTCCGCCAAGGACCTGACCGCCGCATGAACGACCCCGCAGGCATCCTTCTCGACCGTGCCGGGCTCGAACGAGCCTTCACCGCCCTGGCCCGTGGAAGGTCTTTGCCGTCGCGGATCGCCGCACACTCGGAGAGTGTCGCGATCTCCACGAACTCACCTACGATTTTGGCAGTTGTCCCACCATCGGCACGGCTCACCATCTCCGATGTCATTTGTTTAGGACGGGAGTCTTGTGGCCTCCATCAAGGACATCGTCTTCGATAGCCCTCATCCGGCTTCGGCGGCCCGATTCTGGGCGCAGGCCCTGGACGGCTACGAGATCGCGCCGTACGACGAGGAGGAACTGGCACGGCTGCGCTCCATGGGCATCGACGACCCGGAGGACGACCCCACGGTTCTGCTCGTTCACACCACGGGCAGGCTGCCGCGCATCTTCTTCCAACTCGTGCCAGAGGGCAAGCGGGTCAAGAACCGGGTCCATCTCGACCTGGGCGCCACCGACGCGGTCGCGGAGGTCGAGCGACTGTGTGCGCTGGGGGCAACGGTTCAGGCCGATCGTGAGAACTGGATCACGATGCAGGATCCCGACGGCAACGAGTTCTGCCTCATGCGTTCGTGAGCGGAACCGTGTCCTGGTCAGAAGCGCGGGCGCCGACAGCGCCGCCCGTGGCCAGGGCTTTTCGTGCGCTCCAGCGACGGGAGTCCTACCCGTGAAGCAGGGTGAACACGGGCAGTACAGGGCGGACGATGGCGAAGCGGCGTGCCTCTAGTACGAAGTACTCTTCAGGAGCAGCAGCCGTCATAGCTCCGAGCCTACGTGCTGGACCTGATCGTGTCCGAGCCGTACGACATGAAAGCAATGGTCGTACCGGTCGTGACGGTGGTCGGTGTGACGCCGTGATCGCTGTCGGCGCGTCACGATCGTGAGGCCCCCGTTCATCCTCAGGCGGATGCGCCGGGGTGCCGCGCCCGCTGGTCGGCTCGGCGGGCGGTGGGCGGCACCGGACGGGATGGGATGGCGGGGGCCCGTCATGCCGGTCAGGCGTGGGGGGTGTGGGTGCGGCGCATCCAGGCGACGACGCCGATTGCGGCGGCGAGGGTGATGGCGCCGATGATGAGGAGGGTGGTGATCGGGCTGTCGTCGGCGGTTTCGGAGGGGGCCGCGGCGGCGTTGGCCAGGGCGGGGGTCCGGCGGGCCGCGTTGTTCAGCGGTGCGGGGGCGGTGGCCGCCTGCTCGCTCAGGGCGGCGGGGTCCTGGGCGGTCACCTTGACCGTCTTGCGGGCCTTGCTGGGTTCGGTGGCCTTGACCGTGACCTTCCACTCGCCGCTCGGCAGCGGTTCGGTGAGGTGGTAGAGGTTCTGGCCCTCGGGCGCGGACCTGAGGGTGACCGGGCCGAAGGTGCGGCCGTCGGCGGAGGTCGCGGACAGCGTCGCGGCGACCGACTCGGTGACCGGGTGCCCGTCCTTCTTGTAGGTGACCAGGACGTTGACGTTCTGGGCGCCGTCCCCGACGACCTCCAGCTTGATGGGTCCTTCGTGGGCGTAGGCCGCCGGTGCGCCGAGCAGCAGCACGAGCCCGGCGAGCAGGACGGTCATGACGTAGCCGATTGTCTTGTTCACTGGTGCTGGTGCCCCTCGGGTTCGTCGTCGGGGGTGAGCGCCCCGTCGGCGGATGTCTGCAGGAATACGTGCTGGTGTCCGTAGCCGGCGTCGACGTTCACCGCGTCGAGGGAGGTGGCCCCGACCGACCAGGTGAAGACGGCGCCGGAGCGTTGCCGGGCGGCGAGGTCGGTCACGGTGGCGGCGGCCGGTCCGCTGAGGTCCCGGGCGGCCGCGTAGGTGTCGACCGCGGTGGCGAGCTGCCGTACGGCGGAGGCGAGGCTCGACCGCGTCACGTTGGTGGCGGTCTCGCCGGAGGGCGGGTCGGCGAAGTCCGCGACGGCCGCGGCCGTGGCCTTGCGCCAGTTGCCGACGTCGGCGGAGGTCACCGTGGCGGGCCCGGCGGCGTCCGCGGCCTCGCCGTCGGGCATGACGCGGGCCAGCCCCTCCAGTACCGGGCCGAGCCGGTCGCGGGTGGTGCGGGCGAGGCCGGTGAGCTCCTTGATCTGGGCCTTGTCCCGCTGCGCGGCCTCGGCCCTGAGCTGCTGGACCGCCGTCTCGGTGGGGTCCGGCCGGGTCAGCGCGAAGACGAGGCCGCCGGTGATGAGCGCGCCGGCCGCGAAGACGGCCGCGAATGCGGCCACGCGCGCCCAGGGCCGGGACGACGTCCGGGCCGGTGCGGCCCGGAACGGCGAGGGCCTGCGGGCCGCGGAGGAGTACCGGACCGGAGTGGTGTTCCTGTTCCGGCCGATGACCGCCACCTCCTCGGTAGGGATGTTCGCTGGTGAAGTCCGGGGCGGGTGCCCCGCGACGCGCGCGGGGCACCCTTGGGGGTGAGCGGGGCTCCGGACGCCCGTCGGGTCGTCCGGGGCCCCGCAGGTAGGGCGGGGCGAACCCCGCGGCTCAGTTCTTCGGCTTACCGCCGTGCTGGACGATCAGCGCGTCGGCGTCGCGAAGGAACGTGGTCCGGACCTCGGTGTCGGTGACGACCTTCTTGTCCTTGACGACCTTCTTGAAGTCCTCGAGCGCCTTGATGATCTTCTTCTCCTTGTCCTTGCCCGGGGGGTTCGGCGGCTTGGGCGGGCCCGGGGGGTTGTGCGGGGCCGGGGGGATGGGCGGGGGCGGCGGGCTGTGCGGGTCCTTGCCCTCTTCCTTGCGCACGTGGTCGAGCGCCTTCTGCAGCTTGTCGGCGTTCTTGTGCGTGAGCTGCCCGGCCTGCTCGAAGCGGTCGACCAGGTTGCTCATGTCGGCCGTCGAGGTGGCGACCGTGAACTTCACCGTCTGCACGGTGCTGTTGCCGGCCTTGTTGACGGCGGTGACGGTGAGCGTGTGCTCGCCCAGGGCCAGCTTGTACAGCGCCGTGACCGTGCCGGACGTGAACGGCTGGCCGTCCAGCGTGCCGGTCACCGTCTTCAGCCCGGACACGGAGTCCGCCGCCTGCCAGGTGATCTGCAGGTCGGTGCTGTCGCCGTACTGCCCGCCGTCCGCGACCCCGGTGATCAGGACGCTGGGAGCAGCCGAGTCGATCTTGACCGTGACGGCCTTGATCTCCTCGACGTTGCCCGCCTTGTCGGTCGAGCGGTACTGCAGCACGTGCTGTCCCTGACCCGAGATGCTGACCGTCTCGGTGTACGGCTGGAAGTCGCCGCCGTCCAGGGCGTACTCGGTGCTCGCCACGCCGGACGTCTCGTCCGTCGCCGCGAGGGTCACCGGCACCGGGCCGTTGTGCCAGCCGTCGTCGTTCGCCGGAGCGGACGTCGCGGTGGTCACCGGGGCGACCACGTCGACCTTGACCTCAAGGGTCTTGGCCTCCTCGACGTTGCCCGCCTTGTCGGCGGAGCGGTAGGCGAGGGTGTGCGAGCCGTCTCCGGAGACGACGACCGGCTCGGTGTAGGCGATCCAGTCGCCGCCGTCGAGCCGGTACTCCGTGCGGTCGACCCCGCTGCCCTTGTCCTCGTCGGCCGCGGTCAGCGTGACCTGCACCGGCTCGGTGTACCAGCCGCCGGCCGGAGCCTCGGGGCTCGTCGCGGCGGACGTCACCGGAGCGGTCGTGTCCTTCTCCTCCACCGCGTCGGAGAGGTGGAAGTAGTCGAACTTGACCTTCGCGGACACCGTCTGGCTGGCGCCGAAGGCGAACAGGCCGATCTTGCCGCCGCTCGCCACCGCGCTGTTGCGCACCGGGGTGTTCGCGGCGATCTCGGTCCAGGTGGTGCCGTCGGCGGAGTAGAAGCCGCTGAAGGCGTCACCCTTCTTAACCAGGCGCAGCCACCACACGCCGCCGGTGACGTTGCCCACCTGCGGCTGCGGGTCCTGCACGGCGCCGCCGAGCTCGCTGCGCAGCTCCAGACGACGGGAGACCGTCGAACCGGGGCTGCTGTCGGCGACCAGGTCGAGCTTCACGTAGTCGTCGTCGCCGGCGTAGACGATCAGACCGCCCTGGTGGTACTGCTCGCTGATCGCCGAGCCGTCGAGCTTCGTCTCCAGCGTCCAGTCGCCCTCGGGCGCCGGCTGCAGGATGAAGTTCTTCGGGCTGCTGTTCCCGGTGCCGTAGATGTCACCGGTCTCGGTGTCGATCTCCAGGTTGCCGCCGGTCACCCGCGACGTCGTGGCGTCGAGGCGGACGGAGGCGTCCCAGCGGCAGAGGTCCAGGGAGGCGCCGTCGAACTCGTCGTTCGCCGCCGGCCTGGTGGCCTTGTCGTCCGGGGTGATGTGGAACCAGTCGAACGCCGCGTCCACCACCGGGTGGTTGGCGCCCGCCAGCGACAGCAGGCCGATCTTCGGGTTGTTCATCCCGGCGAGGGCCTTGGTCTGCGGCATGGCGGTGTAGGTGACGCCGTCCGAGGAGTAGTGGGCGGTGATGTTGGTGCCGTCGCTCATGAACCGCACGTACACCGTGTCGGGGTAGGCGTCCCCGAGCTGCGCCGTGTTGCTCTGCGACACCTCGTTGGGGGCGGCGTTCTCCTCACGGATGAACTGGAAGACGCGGTTGGCGTGGGAGTTGTTCCCCCGCGCCTGCAGCACCATCTTGGCGTAGTTGTCGTCGTCGCCGTAGATGACCAGACCCGCCTGCTGGTACTGGTCGCGGGCGTTCATCGTCAGCTTCGCGGTGGCGGTCCAGGCGCCGGCCGGCGCGGGCTGCAGCACGATGTTCGTCGTGTTGCCACCCGTGCTGTAGATGTCGGTGGTGGACGTCGGGAGCACCAGCTTGCCGTCCACGACCTTGAGGTTCTGGTCCTCCCGGACCACCGACCAGCGGTCGCGGTCGAGCTCCGTGCCGAGGAAGTCGTCGGAGCGTCCGGACAGGCAGATCGTGGTCGGCGCGTCCACCTTGACCGGGACCTTGGCGGTGGCCACGGCGCCCTTGGCGTCGGTGACGGTCACCGTCGCGGTGTAGGACCCTGGAGCGGTGTAGGTGTAGCTCGCGGCGGCCGTCGTCGCCTCCGGCGCGCCGTTCACCCCGAAGTTCCACTTGTAGGTGAGCGGCACGTCCCCGTCAGGGTCGGTGGCCGTCGCGGTGAAGTCGACCTTCAGCGGGGAGGTGCCCGACTTCGGGGTCGCCGAGGCGGTCACCGAGGGGCGCTGGTTCTCCGTGACGCCCTTGCCGACGAAGTCGACCCAGTTGACGTTGACCAGGAAGGCGTCGTCCGCGGCGCTCGCCGGCTTGCGCACGACGAAGTACAGCGTCGAGGTCTGCGCCGGCGGGTTGGTCAGGTTCACCGTGACGTCGGTGAACGTCTGCCAGCCGCCGGTGCCGGACACCTCCGCCGAGCCGAGCAGCGCGCCGTTCACCGGGTCGTCCACCCGGATCTGCACCGTTCCGCCGGAGGTGGCGGAGGAGACGCGCAGTCGCAGCGCGTCGATGTTCACCAGGTTCAGCCGGGAGAACGAGAACCAGTCGCCGTCCTGGATGTTCCCGATGTTCTTGGAGCCGCCCTGCGCGTCGGTGGTGTCCTCCACCTGGACGCCCGGGGTGTCGGTGCCCTTGCCGTCGGCCACCCGGCCGGTCTCGGCGAAGTGCTCGGCCTGCTTGCGCTTGGGCTGCAGGACGACCTCGCCCCGCCCGGTGAGCGGCTTGGCCGCGCCGTCGGAGCCGCCCTGGTCGGTGTACCTGCCCTCCAGCACGTAGAAGAGGTTGTCGTCCGTGCCGTGGCCGCTGTCGGTGAGGGTCTGGATGACACCCTCACAGCCGTTGTGCGTGTCGAGCGGGTGACCGTGGCTGTCGTGCCCGAGGAACGCCTGGACCTCGACCTTGTCACAGTCGACGGTGCCGTCCTCGGGGTCGGTGACGACCACCTTGTACTTCACCTGGTCGCCGAACTCGAAGAACCCTCCGTCCGGCGGCGGCACCAGGGTGATCGTCGGGCGGGTGTTGCCCGCCACGATCGGCACGCTGGCCGTCGCGGTGACGTCGTCGGGGTTCTTGATGGTCAGCACCGCGCTGTAGTTGCCGGCGGTGGTGTAGGTGTGCGACGGGTTGGGGTCGGTCGAGTCGACGGTGCCGTCGGCGTCGAAGTCCCACGCGTAGGTGAGCGCCTTGCCGTCCTGGTCGCGCGAGCCCTCGCTGGAGAACTGCACGCTCAGCGGCACGGGGCCGTCGGTCTTGTCCGCGGAGGCGCGGGCGACCGGCGGGCGGGTGCCCTTGACGTAGTCGATGCGGTAGATGCCGGAGTCGGCGTTGTCACCGCCGAAGCCGGAGCCCCACTCGATCAGGTACAGCGACCCGTTGGGACCGAACTTCAGGTCCATGGGCCGCTTGAAGCTCATGGACTTGACGATCTGGTTGATCTTGACGAGCGAGGTGGTGTCCTCGTTGAGCTGGAACGAGAACATCTTGTTGGTGTTCCACTCGCCGAAGATCGCCTTGCCGTCCCAGTAGGCCGGCCACTTGGTGGCCGACTGCAGGTCGGGGTCGTAGCGGTAGACCGGGCCCGCCATCGGCGCGCCGCCGTTCAGCTCGGGGAAGTTCGCCGCGTCGGTGTTGTAGTGGTAGAAGACCGTCGCGGGGGTCACCGGCGGCAGGTTGGTCAGGCCGGTGTTGTTGGGCGAGTCGTTGACCGGCGCGGCGCAGTTGAACGCCGAACCCGAGGTCTTGGTGGCGAAGTTGTAGTCGACGAACGGCTTGTTGTTGCCGATGCAGTACGGCCACCCGTAGTTGCCCGGCTTGCTCATCAGGTTCCACTCGACGGTGTTCTCCGGACCGCGCGCGGCGTTCGCGGAGTTCGCGTCGGGGCCGTAGTCGGCCACCATGGGGTATCCGGTCTTCGGGTCCAGGCCCATCCGGAACGGGTTGCGCAGACCCATGGCGTAGATCTCGGGCTTGGTCTTCTCCGTGCCCGGGGGGAACAGGTTGCCCGACGGGACGGTGTAGGTGCCGTCGTCCTCGGGGTGGACCCGCAGCAGTTTGCCGCTCAGGTCGTTGGTGTTGCCCGCGGTGCGCTGCGAGTCCCACGACGAACGGCCGGCCTGCTCGTCGAGCGGCGCGTAGCCGTCCGAGGCGAACGGGTTGGTGTTGTCACCCGTGGCGAGCCACAGGTCGCCGGTCTTGTGGTCCATGGTCATGCCGCCGCCGTGGTGGCAGCACTCGGCGCGCTGGACCGGCACGTCGAGGATCTTCTTCTCGCTCGACAGGTCGAGGGTGTCGCCGGTGACCGTGAAGCGGCTCAGCCGGTCGACGTTGACGCCCGTCGGAGAGTAGTAGGCGTACAGCCAGTTGTTGGTGTCGAAGTCCGGGTCGAGCGCCATGCCGAGCAGACCGCTCTCGTTGGCGGTGAACACGTTGAGGTGCCCGGCCGTCACGGTGGCGCCGGTCGGCTTGATGATCTTGATGTCGCCGTTGCGGTCGATGTAGAAGACCCGGCCGTCCTTGGCGACGTCCAGCATCATCGGGTTGGAGGTGTTGTCGTCGAGGGTGACCTTCTCGAAGCTGCCGCTCTGGGAGGCCGAGCAGTCGGCCTTCACCGCGCCGGCGGCGGTCTTGATGCCGCCGAGCAGCATCTTCAGGAACTCCGGCTCGACGAAGCTCTCCTTGGTGTGGCCGAGCCCGGTGTACCACGAACGTCCGCCGTCGTAGTCCTGGCACCACACCGTCGGGTGGTCGACGCCCATGGTGCCGCCGCTGTAGGACTTCTCGTCCAGCGACGCCAGCACGTGCACGGTGCCGCGCGGGTTGGCCTGGTAGTCGTACCACTCGTCGGTGCGGGACCACGACGTCGGCAGCCCCTGGGTGGAGGGGTGCGCCGGGTCCTCGACCTTGACGGTGGCCTTCTGGATCGCCGGGTGCTGCTTGAAGTACGCGCCGACCAGCTTGCCGTACCAGGACCAGCTGTAGCCGCTGTCGGAGGCGGCGTGGACGCCGGCGTAGCCGCCGCCGTTCTGGATGTAGCGCTGGAACGCGTCCTTCTGCTCCTGCGTGCCCAGCGGGTCACCGGTCGTGGACATGAAGATCACGGCCTGGTACTGCGCCAGGTTCTCGTCGGTGAACTGCGTGGCGTCCTCGGTGGTGTCCACCGCGAAGTTGTTCTCCTGGCCGAGCTTCTGGACGGCCGCGACGCCCTCGGGGATCGAGTCGTGCCGGAACCCGGTGGTCTTGGAGAAGACGAGCACCTTGAAGTCGGGTGCCGCGGCGCTCGTGGTGGTCGCGGCGTTCGCGGCGCCCGGCGAGAGCGCCAGGGTCGTGAGGATGGGGAGGATGAGGGCGAGAGCCATCGTCGCCGCTGTCGTGCGCAGATGGCGAAGACGACCGGTTGGCAGGACCGCGGTGAGCGGTCTGGCCCACGTTCGAGAACGTGGTGACATGGGAAACCCTTTCCTGACAGGGGGACGTCAGGCAAGGCGCGCGCCGCCGCGCTTGTTGCCGCTTTCAGCGATGGATACTGCGGATACTGCGGGGGCTGGAGGGTGCCGTCTCCAGGTATGTGGAGGCCGTCAGGGAGTCGCCGGCCTGGGTAAGGAATGCATGATCGTTGTCGGGTCGTCGATGAGGTGGTTGATCACCATGCTCGCGGGGGGGGGGGGGGGGGGGGGGGAGGAGGAGGGGGGGGAGGGGGGGAGGGGGGGGGGGGGGGGGGGGGGGGAGAAAACCCCCCCCCCCCCCCCCCGCGTTTGTT